>CAYUZM010000030.1:0-16358 GCA_964449665.1 uncultured Solibacteraceae bacterium | reverse complement strand
CGGGTACCGGGACGAATGGTCGGGCATCGCTCGGGTTTACGTGGACGGCGTGATGCGTGCGACAATCGACACCTACGCTTCACCCTCGGAAGGGAGGGCGCAACTGTACGCTGTAAGTGGCCTGAGCAGTGGCACGCACACATTTACGATTGAGGTTACCGGCACGCACAACTCCGGCTCCGGCGGAAGTTGGGTGTGGGTGGATGCCTTCGATGTGACCCCCTAAGCGGACTCCGCCTGCGTCATGGGAGGAAGGCGGATCAGCTTCCGCTGAATGGCGTACTTGATGAGCTCCGAGCGGTCATGCAAGTCGAGTTTCCGCATGAGGTTGGTCTTGTGTGCGTCCACTGTCTTCACACTGAGGACAAGGCGCACTGCGATCTCCTTCAACGAGAGTCCGTCGGCGAGCAATTTGAGGACTTCGCGCTCACGGTCACTGAGGCGCTCGTAGCCGGTTGCGGTGCTCTGGGCGCCCTTGACATATTGTTTGACTACTTTCTTCAGCGCGCGTGAACTCAGGTACTGGCCGCCTTTGTTCACCACGTCGATGGCGTGAATCAGATGCGCGCGCGGAACATCCTTGAGCACGTAGCCGGCGGCGCCGGCGTCGAGACAACGAGTGATGACCTCTTCCTCCTCATACATTGTGAGGATCAACACTTTGACCTTCTTATTGGTCTTCAGAATGCGCCGGGTTGCCTCAAAGCCGCTCAGGTCGGGCATGGCAATATCCATGAGGACCACGTCCGGTCGCAATTGCTGAGCCTTGTTGACAGCGTCCCGCCCATTGTCGGCCTCGCCTACAATCTCGATGGAGCGCTCATCCTTGAGGATCGCCGCAATTCCGTCGCGGAACAAGGTGTGATCGTCGCAGAGCAAAACCCTGATCTTTCCGCTCATGCCGTCTCCTTGTCTTCGAGCGGCAGATGCAACTCGATGATGGTGCCGAGGCGGACCGCGCCTGGTGACGACGGCCGGGACGCAAATTGAATGGTGCCGCCTAAGAGCCGAATGCGGTCTTGCATGGCACGCAGGCCAAACGAACGGGACGGGGTGCGCAGCTTGCGCAGGGCGGCGAAACCCTTGCCATCGTCTTCGACTCTCATCGTAACCGCGCCATGTCCACTGGCCAGCGTGACCCGAACGTGGCGCGCACCGGAGTGCGCCACCACATTTGACAGTGCCCCTTGCAATATCTTGTACAGAGCCGATTCGTACCGGGCGGGCAAGTTCACTTTCAATCGGGCGGACTCGAACCTGACTTTGATTCCGGTTCTCTTGGCGAATTGGGAGACATATAGCCGGACTGCGGGAACGAAACCTTGCTCGCTCCATACCGCGGGTCCCAGGTCGAAGGTAAGATGCCGGACGCCCTTCAAGGCGTGTTTGATGAGCGCGACAGACTCCTTCAGCTTCCGGCGAAGCTGGGAGGTGTCACCCTTCTTCAAGTCGAGTGCGATCACTTCCGTATAGAGCTTGAGCACGATCAAGTCGTGGCCGATTTCGTCGTGTAAATCCTGCGCGAGCCGGCGACGCTCTTTTTCATAGGCATCTCCGAGTTGGCCGGAAAAGTCCTGCGACCCACGTTCCGCGCGGCTAATCCGCTCCTCCATCGATTGCCTCTCATGGGCGGCGTGTTGCGCATAACCCGAGAGGAGAAAGTACTGATAAATTGATGCCCAACGCGCAAACGCCTTCGCCCATTCGGCTCCCTTGGATTGATCGGGAAGCAGGTAAGGGAGGCAGCTTTCGACGTATAGGGCGACGGCGACAGCGGTGCACTCCGCGGGCACGCCTTTCTGAGCCAGGTCTTGTCCCTGGCGCTCGGACTTCTCTTTGTAAGCTTGCGGATCGGCGGAGCGGAGGTCCCGCGCTTGCGGCGCAAGGTGCAACCCGGCGAGCAGGGCCGAGTGCTTGCCGCACGGTTCGTAGCGTTTGAGTAGTTTGAGCCACGAAGTGTGGATGTCCGAGGTATGAGCCGACACATGGCGCAACACTTCGAGCAGAGGCCTCTTGACCTCCAGAATCATCCGGCCTGTAGCGTCGTGACGTGCCATCTAGTTAGCCGCGCTTACTGTTGCCAGGCGGTCCAACGTTGCACCCAGTTCCCGACGCACCTTTAGAAACACCTCGGGCCGCGACTCCCACAGATAGGGCATTGTCACGACTCGATCCGCATACTCGCCGGCCGCCGTGGAACCGCTCCGCTTGGCGAGGAGGGCCAGATACTCGTAATCCTCCATGCCTTCGCGGATCAGCTTGAGCCGGATACTTTCGATGGGGATGCCAGTGCTTCCTCCGATGCGATCCGGACGCCCCGGATAGAACAATGTCCCGTCCCCGTTGCCTCCCGACAGCCGGACGTTCGTCCAGGGATCATTGGGACCGGCGTACGCCTCGTTCATGCTGTAGTAGAGCTCTCCTTCGATGTGGAACTTCCAGGCCACCCACTGCATGACGCGGTTGGCGGCGCCCGGCATGTCAATCATGTAGCTGGGCCACCCGTTGAAGTAGGGGCCGCCGATAATATTGCAGCCGTGGCTGGCGCAGGACTGGTAGAACCACAAGCTCCTGCCCTGCCGAATCTCCGCTTCATACACCGCGGGCGGCGGAGTCGGACTACAGAAATCGTCAAAGCCCGGCTTCCTCTCCAGGCAATTCACGAGGGGAGCCCAAATCTGCACTGCGCTCCCCAACTTGGTGGTGAATGGAGTCGTTACCAGGTTCCGAATCTTAGGGGTGACAAGTTGCGACAACCGGCCACGCTCCAGCACCGCCGGGAAATCGCTGGCCGCCGGTTCATCGAACAGATATAAGAAGAGTCGGTCCAGCCAACCGTTTTGCTGGAAGTGCTTGGACCATGCCGCCCAATACAGAACCTGCTCTTCCTTGTTCTCGATTGCCGGTGGTGCACGTAGATCGACCGAAGTTACGCGAGCGCCATACAGAGGCTCACCTTCGGCAATTGCGGTGCCATTGAGAAACGGTCCAATCTCCGCGTCGTAGGTGCGCCAGTCCAGCCGCACCTTGCCGGATTCGTAAGCGTATGCCGGCGAGACCATGCTGCCCACGTGAATACTGAGCCGGTGAACGAGCGCCGCACGCGCGTAGAGGCGCGTGATCGAGTGAAGGTCTGCATCGTTCGTATAGCTGCCGCGATGTTGTTTCAGCGCGGTGATCCCGCTCAGGCCAAACGACGACTTGAGCGTGGAAGTGGAAGGGAGAACGAAGTTCCACACCGTGAGAACGATCGGCACCGAAAAATGCGCTCGTGAAGGCAAGGAGATTCGCGCCGAGCCCGCGTATTTGCCTGGGGCCGAAGTGGGGGGGACAAATATCTCGACCCACAATGGCTGATTGCGCCCTCGGCGCACGACGAAGGGAAATGCGTTGCGCCGCTCGTTTGCATACCGGTCCGTGCGGGGAATCAAGGGATCGGGCCACCATCCCGCGGCGCCCTCGTCCGAAGAAGGGCGGTCCAGGTTGAGGAACTGCTCCAGATATACGGTGATGTTCTTGCTGGAAATCCGGGCGCCCGAGACCGTTCGCAGATCGGAAAACTCGATATCCACGCCCGGCAGATCTCTCGTCGTACCCCGGAGCACAATCTGGAATGGCTCGAATTCGTTGCGTCCGGCAAACAGAACTGCGCCATGCGCCGGAGCCGCGGGTGCGGGGTCGAAGGGCCTGACTTTTTCTAATGACGAAGCGGTCCACCACATCAGCGATTGCAGTTCCTCAGGCGCGGCACGCGGCAAAGCGGCCGGGAAAATGGCCAAAAGCACAATCAACTTGAAGAGCATGCTCGCTACACTATCTGTCTAGCCGCCAGCGGTCGTACGGGGCTCTGTGCACCCGCGCGCACACCGGCGATGATGTTGCTCAGTTCCTCCACCTTTTCATCCCACGATTCTGCGTCCATTCTTTGGGAGCGGGCCGGGTCTGGCCCGAGGTTGCCTTCTATCAGCAAGGCCTCGATCTGCAGAATGTAATCCTGTGCGGTCGTGGCCGTGCGCAACTGGCCATTGAGCTTCTGAACCTCCGGCAGCGGCGTCGCCACGACCGGCAGTCCCGCCGCCAGGTATTCGCGCATCTTGAGCGGATTGGCTGCAAGTGTCAGCTCGTTAACGACGAAGGGCAATATCGCAATATCGAATGCCTTGCAATAGGCGGGAAGCGACTGGTAGGGCCGCCGTCCGAGAATGTGGACGTTTGGCAGTTCACGCAACGCGGAGGTATCCGACTGAACTTCTCCAATGAGCAGGAGCGACCAATCCGGCCGCGCAGCCGCAACGTCGCGGACGGTATCGAGATCCACCCAGTCGGCAATGAGGCCAAAGAACCCGATCACGGGATGCGGCAGACCAGTACAGTCTGGCGGCAATGCTGTCTCGTCCAGGCACGCGGCCCTGAAATGCGCGACATCGACACCATGCGTTACCAGAAATGTATTGGGGTTGAAGCGGCGTTTGGTTTCGTAGAGGCGGCTGGAGGAGACAATGACAAGATCGGCTCGCTCCATCAGGCGGCGTTCGAGGTCGAGAATCCCCGTCCGGTTCGCGCCTGTGAATTCCGAGTATTCGTCCACGCAGTGATAGACAACGAGCCGCTCACCGAGAGAACCCACGACATCGGCCGAACTGGGCACGAAGCTGTAGGTGATCGGTTTATGAAATCCGAGCTTCCGGCAGGCACGGCGCAAACTCCAGGCAAGCAGATGGCGATTGATCCATCTCGCGGCGCGGTTGCCGTGAAAGGGAATGATGAGGGGCGAGAATACGTGTATGTTCTCGGCGACTGGCCGGCAACCATGGTAGGCCATCCGGAGTTTGTTCCAGGCACGCCGGAGATCCCGCGCCGAAGCAGTGGGGTTTCGAATCCCCGTGGAGTTCACCCACAACACCCGGTTCTTCCTGGCGAGCCTCAAGGCAATGTGTTTCTTGCTGAGCGGATCACCGTCCCAGTCGTTGCTGAAGCAGATGATGTCGTTTCCTTGCATCATGCGGCACAGCTCCTTTCCTCGTGGTTCTCGATGAACCGGCGATGCCATAACTCGAACACCAACAGCGTCCAAATCTCCTCTGACCGGTCCACCCGGCTCCGCTCGTGCTCTCCGACGACTTGGGCCACGGCGCCGCACTCAAAATAGCTACTGCACGCCGAATGCCGCGCCAGGAGATGATCATGCGTGAATTGCCGTAGCGGGCCGCGCAGCCAAGAGGCGATCGGGATGGGGAACCCCTTCTTAGGGCGATCAATAATGGGGACGGGCAAGACGCCACGCATGGCCTGGCGAAGAATTGCTTTGCCCGTTCCGTTGAGCTTGCGGTCGTCAGGTAACGCGGCCGCGAACTCGACTAGCTTGTGGTCCAGAAAAGGAACGCGAAGCTCCAGTCCATTGGCCATGGTCATCTTGTCGGCCTTGATCAGCAGGTCGTCCGGCAGCCACACCTTGGCATCGACATAGAGCATCTGGTTCAGCGGTGAGGCGCTCCTAACAGCTTGGAAGTGGGTGCCAAAGATGTCCTGCAAATGGTGCTCGGACTGGGTCATGCGATCATTGCCGACCAGCCGCCGCTTGCCTTCGTTGCTGAATCCTCGCGAGACGCCACGGTACCGCGCCTCCATTGGCTGACCGGACATTCGCACGTAGTTTCGTACGGCCTCCGAGGGCGTGAACCGAGCAACGAGAGGAGCCACCAGTTTCGCCGGCGAGCGCCGGTAGATTTGGTCGAGAGCGAGCATGCGCGGGTAGATTCCGTAGCCGGCCAGAATTTCATCCGCGCCCTCGCCCGACAGGACTACTGTGATATGTTCGCGCGCCAGCTTGGCCACGAAATAGAGCGGAATCGAGCTTGGGTCGGCGAGTGGTTCGTCGAGATGCCACACCAGGTCCGAAGCCGACGATTCGAACTCCTTAGCGCTCAAACGGTACTCGTGGTGGTCCGAAGAGAACGCATTCGCGGCGAGCCGCGCGTAGTCGAACTCATTCGCCGCTTCTTCCTGGGCGTTCAAGGCCTCGTATCCGACGCTGAAGGTCTTCACCCTCTCGCCTTGGCATAGCTTGCTCGCAATCGCGAGGATTGCGCTCGAATCGAGCCCGCCGCTGAGGAACACTCCTAGCGGAACCTCAGAGATCAGGCGTAGGCGGACGCTTTCATCCAATAGACCGCGGAACTGCTCGACGAGTTGCCTCGGTTGCCGCAGCTCCGAAACGGCATAGTTGATGTCCCAATATTTCTTGGTTCGCATTCCGGCGTCGTCGGCAACCAGGAGATGCCCAGGCAGCAAGCGAAAGATGTTCTTGAACATGGTTCGCGGGCCGGGGACATAACGCAACGAGAGATACAGATCGAGCGATTCGGGATCCACCTCGCGAGGGATGGATGGGATCTCAAGGAGCGCCTTGATTTCCGAAGCGAAGGCCAGAAAGCGGCCGTCGCAGTAGTAGTAAACCGGCTTCACGCCGAGGCGGTCTCTTGCCAGCAGCAGGCGACGTGCCCGGCGGTCCCAGATGGCAAAGCCGAACATGCCCCGCAGATGTTGCACGCAGTCGTCGCCGTATTCTTCGTAGGCGTGGAGAATCGTCTCGGTATCGGACCGGGTCTTGAATATGTGGCCGGCGCTGGCCAGCCGTGCCGCGAGGTCGCGATAGTTGTAGATCTCGCCGTTGAAGACGATGGCTGCCGACTCGTCTTCGTTGAAGATCGGCTGCTTGCCGCCGCTGAGATCGATGATGCTCAGACGGCGATGTCCCAAACCCACCTGGCCCTCGACGAAGAATCCGTCATCATCCGGGCCGCGATGGGCGAGCGCTCGTGTCATCTTTTCGACGACCGCTTTGTCCACTATGCCGGCGCCGTTGAAATTTACGATGCCAGCGATGCCGCACATAAGGAGTCCTCCAGGATGTTCCTGCCGCCCTGAGTCAACAAGCGGGCTCGAATTGCCACTTTCTGTTGCAGCTTTCCACCTTTCATGCGCAGCCAGAAGAACTCGCCTCGCATGCGAAAATTCCCCACTCTGATTTCGGTCTTGCCGGTCGAGAAAATGGCAAGGTCGTCGAATCCCCCGTCGCGGCAGGAGCAGACGATTGCTCCTTGGTCCTCCACATTCAGGCGCCGAAGCACAGGCGCTGTGTCCGTGACCGCGAGGATAGACATTACAGCGGTTGTCGTCCGCCCCGCGAATGTGGCTCGAACCGTGGATCCAGGCTCTTTTTCGCCATATCCGTGGGACACCCAGCCCTCGATGGGTGCGGTTTCGCCCCGGATGAGTTCCGCTTCCAGATGAGCGGAGGCGTAGAGGCCCAGCAGGAATCCCGCGTCTTTCGCCCTAACCACTAGATTGGCCCCGTCGTGTTCGAATGCCGTGACACCGACTCCGGGGGCCAGATGGTAGTGAAGATCGAAGGTATGTTCGCCGCGTCCGCGGAAATCGTCGACGACGATCCAGTATTCCGAAGGGACATGCAGCAGGCGCCGCCGGTGGATCACTCCTTGCGCCATCCGCGCATACCCGTCGTGGCAGGCCTCGATGTACTCAGCCGGCGGTGGGGTCAGTCCAGCCCTGACGCGAGAAGATATTTTAGTACTCCAGCGAAATGTTCCGCCCTGTTCGGCCTGATCGCGGCTATCGATGGCAACCGTGTTGTGAGCGCGCGTGGAGCGGAAATAACCGCGCCATTTGGGAGCGAAGTTGTAGACGAATGTCCCGGGGTCGACCAACAGTTCCTCGCCCCGGCTGAACAGGACGATCGACAGCGCGTCGGCGTGCGCATGGCCGCCGTTGAGCATACCCAGCCCGCCGCAATCGAAAACCAAATGGCTGTCGAGCGGTCCCCAACCGGAACGTTGAATCAGGTACCCGGCGCTCGGGAACAGAGCCTGCGTTTCGACCGGTGGCGCGGCATCAACCGCGCAATAGCCATGCCACCCCTCCTCGCCTAGCAGCCAGAATGCCTCCTCGAAGAATTCCCCCGCCTGGTGCTTGAAGTCCGCTTCGTTGAACAGAATGGACCCGAGGCAAAGTGCGTCATTGAAGGAGCGGTAGTTCTTCGCGTCGATCGCGAGTGCGCGGCCGCCATCGTCATCCCCCAAAAGAGGAAGCGTGCCGTCGGGCCGCGCCAGATGCATCAGGTAACGCAACATGCCGTGGGTCTGCCGCCGCACTTTACTCGGAAAGTAGAAACGGTTTCGCTCGGCCAGCGCGAGCGCTTGCAAGTAAAAGTCAAGCGTGTAGCAGTGGTAGCAGGTAGACAGCTCGCCATGGACACCGTCGTCCAGCACCTGCTTTTCTCCTTGCTCCGCGAGCAGTTCGGCGCCGCGTTCCATCCAATCCGTGGCCCGCTTCCGATCGCGAAAGACCAGCCCGCCAATGAAAAGCGCCGCGGCTTCTCCGATCAAATGCGTATTCGGGCTGCTGAATTCCGAGGTGTATCGATAGACATGCTCCAGTTGAGCGAAGAGCGACTTGCCGATACGTTCCGCGGAAGCTTCAGTGAGAGCCTTGGACGGCAGCAGCATGAATAGCGTCCACATCCACGAGATCGCGCGGATTCCTATCTCAAGACTCGACTGCCAGTTGATACCGAAGCCGGGCGGATTCTGCTCTATCCAGCTTTCGATCTGCGACACCGCCTCGCCGGCATAGCGCTCGCCGCCGGTGAAAATGTACGCCTTGGCGAGCCGTGGCAGGTGCTGATGACGATTCAACTCATGGATGATCTTGGAGTCGCGGCCCTCGGGGTCGTGCTCCGGCCGATATTCCGTCCAAAAACGCCGCTCCCAGATCCGGCCGGTAACTGGGTCGCGATTCCAGTTGATCTCGTCCCCGAGGTGAACCGTACCGTAACCGAGCAGTTCGACGTCGTGACGGCAGAGCATTCCCGCCTCAATCGCGGCGCGACCGATCCACAGTGGAAAATGATCCTGGACAAACTCCCGGATGCGTTCCGGATCGCTGAAATAGAAGCGTTGCGAGGGAGCCCCGGCAAGGTAGTGCTTAAACGCAATCCCCTGGGGGGCCTCCCATGCCTTCCGGCCCAAGCCACTTCGCTCCCACAACGAGCTTCCCCTCTCGCGCATCCGGTGCGCCAGCTCGCGTGGCGGCATCGCGGCCAATCTTTTCAGTTTTTCAATAGTGCCGGTCATTTCAAGCCGCCGCTTTCTGGTACATCGCCATCAAGCGATCCATGCAGTCCGATGCCGGCGCTTCACCGGCTTTCCCGGCCAAGAGCGCCAGCTCGATCTTGGCGGCCAGCTCTTCCGCGTCGCCTGGCCGAAACAGGATGGCGGCATTCGGCCGCATGCCGACTTCGCTTGCCACGACGGGTATTCCGAGCGCAATCGCCTCGCGGACCGAGATTGAATCGCCGTCCTCAAGTGTGGAGCGAATGAACACTTGGGAGGCGGCCATCAACGACAGACAAACATCATGCCCGACATCACCGGCCATCAGAACGTTGTTTTCGAGACCGGCATCTTGTATCCGCTTCTCGGCCTCGGCCCGTTGTTCACCGCTGCCCATCACCAGACAGCCCAACGACGGGTAGCGAGGACGGAGCCGCACTAACGCATCGACGAGCACATCGAAGCCGTATTCCGGCCGGAAGAACAACGTCGTGGAAAACAACGGCCAATGCCGTCCCAACCATACGAGCACGCGCCGCTCATGAGCAACCCGCGGCCGTTCCGTCTTAAGTGAAGCGGGCACGATCTCCGTGCGCTGGGCCGGCACGCCCAACGCAACGATAGCGGCTCGAATCTTCGGGCTCACGCAGATGATTCGTGTATATAGCACGCACGCAGTTCTAGCCAGTGCGCGGCGCCAAAGCGATGTTTCCTCCAGGTAGGCGGGCAACATTCCAGAATGCAGGGTCAACATGCCGCCGCCGCTGCCCTGTCCGGCCAGGCCGCATCCCAATGCGAGCAGCCAGCTCTTCCAGTTGTGTCCATTCGTATGGAGGTGAAGTGTCCATCCCTGCCAGGCGTGGCGAAGCAGCACCGCACCGAAACGCAGCCCTGGGCGCGTGCGTTCCGTATTGAGCACTTCGCACGGAACCCCGGCCGCATTCAATTGCTCTTGGATTCCCGACACGTGTACCGAGACACCTCCGTGCGGAGGCGGATAGGGGCCGATGAGCATTATTTTCATACGCAACTGTTTGCTCCCACCAGCCGTTGATACAAGTGTTCGGTGTCGTGGATCGAACGCTCAACCGAGAAGAGTTCGGCTACGCGCCGCCGGCCTGCCTTACCGAAGCTCGCTGCCAGATCTTTGTCTTCCAGCAATTGGCCGATCGCGGCAGCGAGCGCGTCCGCATCTCTTGGTGGAACGAGCAGTCCCGTGACCCCGTGTACGACGACCTCTGGATTGCCGCCCACATACGTGGCGACAACGGGCACACCCGCGGCCATGGACTCGAGCAAGGTATTCGAGAGCCCCTCGCTCAAAGACGGGAGCACGGAGATCGCCGACTCGGCCAGCAACTCCGGAATGTCACCGCGGAAGCCGGTGAACAGCATCCGCTCTCCCAAACCCAACCGGCTGCCTTGCGCTTCCAGTTCCTTCCGGTTTGTCCCATCGCCAACGACCAGGAATCGAGCCTCAGGGAATCTTCCCGCCAGCGGAATCGCCGCCTCGATGAAGTATTGAATTCCCTTCAATTGGTTCAGGCGGGAAAACACGGTTACAAGTTGCGCGCCGGGCGGTACACCCAGGTCGCGGCGCAGGATCTCGCCGCGCTTCTGCCTTTCGAACTTCGACAGCGTGATTCCGTTTCGGATGATAGTGATCTTGCCGGCGTCATATCCCTGCGCGATGAGACGGAGCCGGATCGCATCGGCATTTACCAGGACGCAATCGGCCAGCTTACAGACCAGTTTTTGAATACCACGCTGTAGCGGCGTGAGCGCATCTCCGGTATCGCGGATCGAGGCCACGACGATGGACGCCCCGCCCAGCCTGGCCGCGGGAACGGCGAAGACGTTGGGATAGAAGCCGTAGCTATGAACAATCTGGATCAGGTTTCGCCGGACATACCGCGCAAGGCGCATTGCCTGCCAGACCGTTTTCGGACTGTACAAACTGCCGATGCGAAACTCCGGCCGGGGAACTTGCAACGTTTCCAGTTCTTCCAGCAGCTCTCCAGAGTGCCGCAAACATGCCAGGTGCAGATCGAAAAGCGAAGGATCGATCCCCATAGCCAGATTGGCGACCTGTCGCTCCGTCCCACCAATATGGAAGTTGGTAAGCATCTTGAGCAGTTTGATTCTGGTTGGCGGTATCATGCGCACCATTCCGTTCGCGCTTGCATGGCTCGCGGTGCGCCATCGAGAAACGCTCGCGACCAGAGTTCGAATGAAATCAGCGTCCAAAGCTGCATATCGAGGTTCTGTCCGTTTTCATGCCGCGTCACAAGGTTCTCGATATAGCGTGTATTGAAAAATCCGCGGCGTTTGCTGCGGTCTCCCAGCAGCAGGTCGCGGACATAGGCGCCGAGCTTTCCCCGGAACCAGAATCCGAGGGGAACGGCAAAGCCCTGTTTGGGCCGGTCGATAATTGCGTCGGGCAGTATGCCGCGCATCGCCTGTTTGAGCACGTACTTGGTGGTTCCTCCATGCAAGTTCATTTCCGGCGGAATGGTCGCCGCGAATTCCACAAGTTTGTGGTCGAGCATTGGCACGCGCGTTTCGATCGAGTGGGCCATGCTCATCCGGTCCACTTTGGTCAGGATGTCCAACGGTAGGTAATTCTTCACGTCGAGGCCCTGCAGGTTGGAAAGCCAGTTGCGGCAGCCCGATTCCATGTAGGCGGCTTTAGCCCGCCAATGTTCATGAGGAGCGAGCAGTTCGGCGATCTCGGGCCGGAACAGGCCCTTTATGTCGTCGCGCCGGAAGAGAGTACTCGCATCGAGATAGCGCTCGGCTCCCGCCAACGAGTAGTGGCGCAGCAGGTTCCGGCCCCGCATCCCATTGGGCATGTTCCGGCCAATGGTCCCCAGCAAGCTCCGGGCCGAGGCTGGCAACCTCCTGTAACTTCTCTCCCGTTGTTCGACGACGTACTTGTCATATCCGGCAAACAACTCGTCGCCGCCATCGCCGGACAACACAACCTTTACGCTTTTCGAGGCCAGCTTCGAGACCATGTACGTGGGAATGGCCGATGCGTCACCAAATGGCTCGTCCAGGTGCCAGGCCAGGCCGTCCAACTGATCGAGTGCGTCCGGGCCCAACGTCAGTTCGTGATGGTCGGTGTGATAGAGCGCGGCCACCTGGCGGGCGTGGTCAAGCTCGTTGTACGCGGGTTCAGTGAAACCTATGGTGAAGGTCTTCAGCGGTTCCGGAGAAAGGCGCGCGGCCGCGGCAACAATGGCGCTTGAATCAATTCCGCCACTGAGAAAGGCGCCGAGGGGAACGTCGCTCACCATGTGTAGGCGAACCGATTCCTCAATGAGGCCACGCACCCGCTCGACGAAGTAGTTTTCATCTCTTCCGTAGTCCGGCTCGAAGTCTAAGTCCCAGTAACGTTCAATCACTGGTCCCCTGTTTGGGGAAACGGTCATCAGGTGCCCGGGCTCGATCTTATGTACACCGTCGATGATCGCCTCTGAAAGCGGAGTGGATAAGAATGAGAAGATGTGCGACACCGCGCTCCAGTTGAGAGTGCGGTTGACCTCCGGCAATTGCAGGATTGCCTTCAACTCGGATGCGAAGAGAAGCCTTCCGCCAACTTCGGCATAGTAGAGAGGTTTAATCCCCAGCCTGTCGCGGGCAATGAGCAACTGCTTGCGGCGCGAGTCCCACAAAGCAAACGCAAACATGCCACGCAGATGATCCACGCAGCCCTTACCGTATTCCTCGTACAGATGGACGATGGTCTCTGTATCGCCGTGCGTGGAGAAGACGTGCCCGCGGCCTTCCATTTGGCGGCGGAGCTCCCGGAAGTTATAGATCTCGCCGTTAAATACCACTTGGACGGAACCATCTTCGTTGGAGACCGGTTGGCGCCCGGAATCGAGGTCGATAACGCTCAAGCGGCGCATTCCCAAACCGACGCCCGGCCCGAAGTAGAAGCCAGCATCGTCGGGACCGCGGTGGACGATCGCCGCGCACATATCCCGCACCTCCTGTTCGTAAACAGGCGTGCCTCCCAAGCTTACAATGCCAGCAATTCCACACATAGTCGTGTCCGTTATCCTTTGCGGTACTCACTCGCGCCCGTCATGGTTGCCTGCAGTTTCCGTGCCAACTGCACCAACGCCAGCTTTTCTGCGGTATGGAGCAGATCGAAATGCCAGATCAACGCAAGGTAAGTGACCGCAAAGGACAGCCCCATCGCGAACAGCAACGGGACGGTGGCGATAGGCAGCAGTAGTTTCAACGCCCATGCCACCGCCCCGGCGCCCGTTGCGGCGGCGAACAGGGCCGCCAGGCTGGTCCATGGGAGCAGTTGCGCGACGTTGAGTTCGAGAAGCCGTTTCATTCGCATCAGCGCTAAAGCCTTGAATGCCGACGTTGCCAGGACGATGACCAACACCGGGCCGAGCAGATGAAACGCCGACAGCGACCACAACAGCAGGACCGCGATGATCGCCAAGCGCATGATGTTCAATGCCAGGAGAAATCCGGTTTGCGCAAAGACACGCAACACTCCGTCCACCTGAAATGCCGAGAGCAGAATAATGGCGGCCCACGCCATGAAGATCGGGACGCTCGCGACGTATTTATCGGTAAACAGGAGGACTATGATCTGCCGCGCGGCCACCATGCAGAACAACGTGAGAGGAAAGAACAGCAGCGCCAGTTTCCACGTTGTGTCATGCCAGATGGCGACGATGGCTGGTATCCGTCCTTCGGCCAGCCGCTCCTGCATTTTGACCATCATCACGTCACTTGCCGGAGAGGCGGCGAAGTCGACCAGAGGGATCTGCAAACAGCCCACGGCAAAGATGGCGAACGTGGCTGGATCGAACAAATAGGACACCGCGTACTGCGGAAGTCCGGCCTGCACGATCTCAATGACAACGGCCGCAGCGAATGGGAGGGCATACGCCAATTGTTTTTTGAATAGCGCTCGATCAAGCGCGAACCTGCCGCGGAACTCACGGCGGAAATAGAAGACGGTGAGAAGCACGCGCAGGAGCGCCGATAAGACGGCGCCTTTCAAGAGCCATTCCAGGTCGCGGAACAGGATCACGGGAAGCAACAAAGCCACCGCCCGCGTAAGATCGGAGAGCGCATACGCCGCCGATGCCCAGAAATATTGCCCCCGAGAGATCATGACAATCTCCACGGCCGACGAAATCATCATGAGGAAGAGGTACATGCCGATCCACGGCAGGTACACGGGCATCGCGCTGTTACTCAACCACTGGGCGGCCCGGGGCGCTGCCGCGTACACAACCCCGAAACACGCCAGTCCGGCCAGCCCAAGGAACAACGTGGAGTTCGCGACATACCGGCCGGCTTCGTGAGAGGCGGCGGGAAGGTAATAGTACAAGCTGGAAGCCATCCCCAATTGCGCGATGAAAAAGACGGTCGAGTGGATCAGGAAGAGCTGTTTGTACGTGCCGAACTCAGCCGGATCGAATATTCGCGCCAGTACAACCGGAATGAAGAATGTCACCGCGAAGGCCAGCATTCGTCCGGACATCACCAGAAGCGCCGGCCGGAAGACCGACTCGCTCTTCGGCGTCGGAAGCGCCACGGAGGCGGTCATTGTGCGCTCCCCTCTAAACGGCGCGCCGACGCCGCCAAACCGAGCAGGATGTAAGGAAACCACGTCAACACATAGCCTCCCGACAGCCCGCAAATCACGAGGCCCCAGATGGAAACTTCGATCCCCGCGCCGAGGTTGGACCGGTCTGTCCTGGAAGAACGAAACGCCAGTTTGTGCGCATGGTAAAGACTGAATCCGACAAACAGAACAAACGGAACGAAGCCGGCGGCTCCGGTCTCACCTAAAGCCTGGATGAAGGTGTTGTGAGTCACCAGCGCTCCTCTTGTGTAGAGACCCTCGGGAGCGTAGAGCGGCCATGCGACGACCGAACATCCGAGTCCCACGCCGAGCAGCGGATGATCGGCGAACATGGCCAGTCCGGCTACCGATGTGGCCACGCGCTGCTGAAAGCTCACATCCTGATTGAGGTTCTTGAAGCTCTCGCCCCGCGACCAGAAGCGGCCCGCGAACACGAGGCCGGTCCCCACCAGGAGCAAGACCATGGCGAGCAGCCACCGGCTTCGCGTTCGCCATGCGTAAATCGCGACCACGGCAACCAATCCCAACAGTCCGCCGCGCGAAAAGGTGACGAGGATCGCCGCCACGTCCACGAGCGCAATTCCCAGCAAGGCCAGTCGCGGCATCAGACCCAGACCGGTGGCCAGATACGCGGCTAGCGGAAGTAGGATGACAAGGCTATAGGCAAGTTCATTGGGATTGGCAAAGATGCCGATCCAGCCTGCCCTGCCTTCGACCATCGCGCCTTGGAGGTAGTTTTTCAACGTGCCGAAAGCCGGAAGGAGACCACCAATCAGCAGCGTCCACATCACGCCGCGAATCCGCCGCTCGGTGTTGGCGCAATTCACAATGAAAAAAAACACAACGGTCATCTTCGCCAGGTCGGAAAGGGACTCGACTGCGTGGCGGGGCCAAAGTGCGGTCAGTGAGGACAACGCCGCGGCACTCAGGAATCCCAGCAGTAGAAATCCCTCGGGCCAGGCGAACTCAAAGCTCCTCCGTGAAAAGGCACGCTCGGCAAACAACATGACGAGTGCGGCGCCCGCCACCAGTTTCGCCGGGCGAAATGCGTCGAGAGCCGGCAGTACTAAAGGCAGATTGGCGTAGAGAAGTAACAGAAAGGCGAGGAGTAGCCAATAGGACGCGGGCGTCCCCGTGGCGATGCCGCCGCGCTCCGTGAAGCGGACCTGGGAAGCGCTATAGACGGCCATGTCCACTCTCCTGAACCGTGGCGTGGCGCTGCCGGCAGCCGCAGACACGTTCGAACAAGCGATTGACTTGGCAATTCAAGACTGGACCGGAGAACAGGCCGTGCGAATCGAGGGAGGACCTCTCCCATAGAAGCGTGCGAGGCACCGTCAACAAAGGAAATCCCGAATCGCGATGCGTACAGGTCGTGTAGCCGAATCGGTATCCGGCGGCGGCAACCTCGCCGACCGCGGCCGTGTTGAAAGACCCGCTCGGATATGCGAAGTGTTGCACGCCTGTCCCAAGCCGCCCCTCGATCATTGCGCGCGATCCCGCAACTTCTTCCCTCACCCGAAGCGTGTTTTCGTGAGTAATCAGTGTGTGCGTGCGGGTGTGAGAACCGACGGTGTAGCCGGCGCCGCGAATCTTCC
>CAYUZM010000029.1:4243-16487 GCA_964449665.1 uncultured Solibacteraceae bacterium | reverse complement strand
GGGCTACGGCTTCGGCCATGCCGGGGAGCAGGAACGGGTCGTGGAGGTGTTCCAGGCGTGGGTGAAGAACCGATTCGGCGGCATCGGGTGTCGAGTGGCCGCGATGGACGAGCACGCGCGCCACGAGCGCGGGCACGCCAAGTTGGCGGGCGAGTGTTTCGACGAGCGCCTTATCGGGTTCGGGCAGAATCCACCGTGCGGGAAGACGCATCGGGGCACTAGTTCTGCGAGAAGTAGCCGCCCATCGGACCCTCGCCCCCGTCTTCGGCGGCGGCGTGTTCGATGGCGTCGTCGAGATCGTCGATCATGTCGAGCAGCTCGTCGTACCAGGGCGTGGAGATGTGGAAGATGTAGGTGATGGCTTCGAAATCGAAGGAGAGTTCGAGGGAACTGGTGAAGCCTTCGTAGGCGCGCAGCTTGCTGAAGGTGCGCTCAAATTCGCGGTAGTCGTCGCGGGAGAGGTCGGCACCGTCGAGGCGCTCGCGGGCCTGGTCGAGCAGGTGTTCGGTGAGCTTCTGATTGGAGAAGACGAGCAGGCGCGTACCGAGCTTTTCGGCGCAGGCGAGGAATTCGCGGAAGTCAGGCCACTTGGCGACGTCCCAATCGACCTGCGGGCGGTTTTCGAGGGCGCGGTGGTGACCGCGGAAGACGGCGAACGGGCGCGTGGCGAGGTCTTTCTCAATCTCCGCGCAGAGGGTGTCCAGATCCTGTCTCATCTCTTTCATGGTTCACCTCTAGCGTTGTGCCACGACGAGCAGGTCGTGTTGGTTGGCCAACTCGCGCGCGGCCGGCGTGACGATGGTTTTGGGGCCGATGTAGATTTTTTGCGTCTTGTGAAGGGCGATGCGGACATCGGCTTCGCAAACGAAGTCGACGACCTCGACCGTGGGGGCAGGTGGGGCCGGGGAAGCAGGTTGAGCGGGGGGAGCGGGCGGCGCTGGTGGCGCGGCTACGGAGGGCGCGGGGACAGCGGGCCCGCATCCGCACGAGGCGGCGGGCGCGCTTGGGGCGGATTTAGCTTGCAGGAAGCGGTCGACGATGCCGGCAATCGGTGAAGCGGCGGGCGCGGCCGCCGGAGCACGCATGCCGGAGACACCGCGCTGCACGAGAAATTTCTCGACAGCACTGGCGATGGCGGAACTCGGCTGGCTGATGGAAGCGGAGACGGGCGGCGCGCCGGGGAAGGCCTCTTCCACCGTTCGCACCACGTAGGCGAGACGTTTCACGTTGATGAGATGTTGCGGCCCGACGTTGTCGGAGGTGATGTTGCCCGCCATGGCGCCGCAGCCGAGTGTCATGGAAGGCTGCACTCCGGTCGTGATACCGGTGGAGCCTTGGGGCGTGGGCGTATTCACGAGCACACGGAAGGCGGGCATGCGGAGGCCGTATTCGCGCGTGCGGGCGTCGTTGGTGGAATAGATGCCGCAGGTGTGGCCGAGACCGCCGAATTTGAGAATCGCCTGGCAGGCGCGCACCTGTTCTTCCCAACCTTCCAGAAAGAGGAGTGAAAGTACGGGTGAGAGCTTCTCCATCGAAAGCGGATGCTCTTTGCCGACGCCGCCGATTTCGACGGCGATGATCGTCGTTTCGGCGGGCACTTCAAAGCCCGCCATGCGAGCGATTTTGGTTGGCGCCTGGCCGACGCACTCGGGATTGATGCCCCATTTCGGCGTGATCAGCAGCTTCGCCAGCGCCTTGGCTTGGTCGGCGTTGCAGAGGTAGGCCTTCTGGTCGCGGAGCGCGGCGAGCACAGCCTCGCGGCGGCTCTTGCTGGCGACCAGCGTTTGTTCGCTTGAGCACACCGTGCCGTAGTCAAACGATTTGCCGATGACCACCTTGGCCACGCATTCCTGCACGTCGTGCGAATCGTCGAGCAGGACGGGCACGTTACCGGGACCTACGCCGTAGGCTGGTTTGCCGCTGGAATAGGCGGCGCGCACCATACCCGAGCCGCCGGTGGCCAGAATGACGCCCGTGCGCGAATGCTTCATCAGCGCGTTGGTGCCCTCCATGGTGGCGGTGTTGACGCATTGAATGATGTCAGGCGGCGCACCGGCCGAGAGCGCGGCTTGATAGAGCACGTCAGCTGTGTCGCAGGTGCAGCGCGCGGCGCGCGGGTGCGGGCTGATGACAATCGAATTGCCTGCCTTCAGCGAAACGATGGTCTTATAGATGGCCGTTGAGGTGGGGTTCGTGGTCGGCAGAATGGCGGCGACGACGCCGACGGGAACACCGATCTCCACGATCTTCTGCTCGGGGATCTCGCGCAGCACGCCGACGGTCATCATGCCGCGAATACGGCGGGGCAGCAGGTCGGCGCAAAGCAGGTTTTTGGCGAGTTTGTCTTTTGCGTTACCGTAGCCAGTCTCTTCAACCGCGAGTTCGGCGAGGCGCTGCGCATGCGCGCGGGCGGCGGCGGCCATGGCATCAACGATGGCGTCGACGCGTTCCTGTGAAAAGGTGCGGTAGTGCTGGAATGCGGCGTAGGCCTTTTCAACCTTGGTGCGCACTTCCTGAATCGAGATGAGATCGGCGTCGGCGAGCATGGGCAGTCCTCAGGGCACGAAGCCCGGCAAGAGCCGGAGCGGAGGATTAGCCGAGGGCTTTGTCGCCCTTTTTGGCTCCGGGCAGGACCTTTTCCACATCCTCGTGCGGATTGGGGATGACGTGCACGGCGACAAGTTCACCCACGCGGCGCGCGGCGGCGGCGCCTGCATCGGTGGCGGCCTTGACCGCGCCGACATCGCCACGAACCGTAACGGTGACGAAACCGGCACCGATGAACTCTTTGCCGGTGAGCGTCACATTCGCGGTCTTCACCATCGCGTCGGCGGCTTCGATGGCGCCTACAAGGCCCTTCGTTTCCACCATTCCCAGTGCTTCCATGGAACACTCCTCAGCCATCGCAAGCCTCACAGGCCTGCTTTGGATTCTTCAAGGTATCACAGATGGTTAGCGGCGGCGGGCGACGCCGTGATGGGAATTATGGCAACCCAATCGAGGTGCAGTCGGCCTTCGGGACGCGTGGTTCCGGGGGCGGGCGTGGTCGCGAGTGTAAGTTCGACCAGATGGCGCGAGCCGGAGTCGAATTCGAAGGCATCCTCGAAGTTCGGCATCACGGTTTGCCACTCGGCCATAACCGAGCCGTTGACGCGCCAGGCCGGGCGTGCGGAGTTGCGGCCGAGCTCGGTGGTGTAGCGCCAGGTAAGCCGGTAGCGGCGGCGGGGCTCCACGGGGATGGGCAAGGAGACCAGGGTGGCGCGGGCGTCCTGGCGTCCGTTCATTTCGATGCGCAGTCCGGCGGGCGCCCCGGCGCGGAATGAGACGCCATTCTGAGGCGGCATGCGCCAATCGAAGCACGCACCCATGGAGGGATGCTGGAAGGCGCCATCGGCCAAGAGAACTCCCTTTGCCGGTTCAAGAATGGGGCGCGTGATCCAACCGTTGCCCGCGGCTGCGTTCCAAAAAGCCACGGCCGATGCGGCGTCTCCACGGCCAATCGCCTGGACACAGGAGTCGAGCAGCACCTCACGGGTGTCTCGCAGGTGGGCCGTCGCGACGAGGCCGGCTACACGGGCGGCAGCATCGAGACGGCCCGAGGAAAGCAAGACCCGCATGAGATCCATGCGGGCGGGGGGATGGGGCGGTACGAGGCGCTCCCACACGCGTAAGGGATCAGCTTCCACGCGGAGGCAGAGTTGGAACACACCGCTGAGATCGCCCTGATAGACGGAAACGGCGCGGCGGGCATGGCCCCAGAACTGGTCATGGCGGCCCTGGCGGAAATAGAAGTTGGCGAGCGTCCATTCCGGCAAGAAGGTGCGATCGAGCGATGCGGCGTGGAGGAGCGTGCGTTCGGCCTCGGCTGCGCGGCCCTGGGTCTCGTGATGGAGTCCGAGGCGAATCCAAGCAGGGGCATAGAGAGGATGCAGTGCGCGAACGCGCTCCCAATGGGCGATCTCGCGGCCGGTATCGAGATCGGCAAGCAGAAGTGCAGGGTGATGATCGAAGGGGTTAAGCCGTTGTGCCCAGCGCACGTTTGCGAGAGTTCCGGAGGATTCGAAGAGTGCGGAGGCGAGTTGTGCGATAGACAGAAGTGCGACAGGAATAAACAGAAGTAAGAGGGCGCGAGAGGGGAACGCTCTATACCACCGCGACAAAGTAGTAAGAAATTTCTCAGGCACGGTTCGACTCCGGTTTAGGAGTCTTCATGCCGATGAATAAGACGTGATACGTTTCCGCCCTGAGCACACTGATTCAGTGGCGGAAGAGCCAGGTGGCTCTCTGGGACATGCAACATTCTAAGGGTGTTCTTAAGGGACAGAGCGAAATGCGGCTGGCTATTCCCTGGCAGGAAACCGGGTTGAGGGTGGTAATGGCCGCCGATCAGTTCGCGTGGATGGAACAAGAGATTCGATGAACATGAGGAGCATATAGGTGATGAACTTACAAGTCGGGTTGGCGGTAGTGCTTTCGGCGCAGTTGTCGGTTGGGATGGCGGCGTCGTCGGTAATCGGGATCGCGACGGCCCGCGGTGGAATGCGGATGGATCAGGCGGCCGTAAACGGCAACGGCACGCTGTTTGAAGGAACGACAGTGGAGACCGGGCGGACGGCGAGCGATCTCAAGCTGAACAACGGCGTGAACGTGCAGCTTCTTTCCGGCTCGAAGGGCACAGTGTATGCGGACCGGGTGGTACTGCAGCGTGGGGCGGGGCAGATCACGGGCGCGGCAACGAATCCGTCCGGCTATCTGATGGAAGCGCGCAGCCTGCGCGTGGTGCCAGTGGCCGCGGGTGGAGCGGCAACGGTGCAATTGACCGCGGCGAACAAGATCCAGGTCACGGCTTTCAGTGGAAACTTCCGTGTGACGAATGCGCGTGGAGTGACGATTGCGGCACTTGCCGCGGGGCGTGCTCTGGAGTTCGAGTTGCCTGCCGAGGCAGGCGCGTCGGGTCCGGCGCTGGTTACCGGTTGCGTGGTGAAGAAAGACGGGAAGTTCCTACTCACCGACGAGGCCGCCGGTGTGACGATCGAGCTACGGGGCAACCTGGATCAGTATGTGGGACGCCGTATCGAAGTGCATGGCTCGCAGATTCCGGATGCGAAGCCTGCAACGGGCGCATCACAGGTGGTGCAGGCCGGACAGATCAAGCAGCTTGAAGACAAGTGCTCAAGCAAAGCCGGAGCCGTCGCCGCCGGTGCCGGCGCGGGTGCTGCCGCAGGTGCGGGCGCCGGAGCGGCCGCGGGCACAACTGCCGCCGCGGTGGGTTTGGGAATCGCCGCCAAGGCGGTGATCGCGGGCGTCGTCGTTGCCGCCGCAACGACGGGCACGGTCGTGGCGGTGACAGGCGAAGAAGAGACCCCGATCAGCCAGTAGCGTTCGCCGGTAAGACGGCACACGGGTCAAGACACACACTCATCCTCCGAGCGTGCCTTGACCCGTCTGTTTTTGATCTTTGGGCCGTGCGGGAGATATTACTCCAGCAGGCGAATTCCCATATAGAGTCCGCCGAAGACAACCACGCTGACTACGGCGACGGACAACCAAACTAATACTCGCTCCTTAGTCGTACTGGCGGCTCGATCATCCTGCTTAATCTGTTCGTCGAGGCTGTCAAACATGGCCTAGACCTCCTGAGGTAGATATGTGAGCTGCTGCTATGAATCCGCTATACCGCCTATATAGTACGCCTAGTTGTGTCGCGTGGGAAGGGGTTTGTTCCGAGCATCGTGTGACAACAAACACTAATTTCCGCGGCCCAATGCGTCCAACACGATAGCGGTCATCGCCTTGACACCAACGACGAGCGACTCCTCATCGACGTCGTAGTCGGCGGTGTGGAGTGCCGCGGTAATTCCACGCTGGGTATTGGCGACGCCCAGCCAGTAGAAGAACCCCGGAATGACCTTTTGGAACTCCGAGAAGTCCTCTGCGCCACTCACGGGTTTGGTCACGATGACGTTTGCCTTGCCGGCGATGCGCTCCAGGGTGGGCCGCGCGAGGGAGGCAAGCGGCTCAGGGTTGGTGGTCACCGAGTATTGCCGTTCATAGTCGATCTCGTAGCTGGCGCCATGGGCCGAGGTGATGCCGCCGAGGATCTCTCGCACCAGTTTCTCGATTCGGCTCCGGGTGTCTTCATTCAGCGTGCGCACCGTGCCGAGCAAACGTACTTCGTCGGCAATGATGTTCTCACGATTGCCGCCTTCGATTTTCCCGATGGTGAGCACGATGGGATCCTGCGGATCGACACGGCGGCTGCGAATGGTTTGCAGAGCGAGGACGGCCTCCGAGGCAACGACGACGGGATCGATACCGAGGTGGGGCCATGCGGCGTGCGCCTTTTTGCCTATGATGCGGACGGTGAATCGGTCGGCGCTGGAGAGCATCGGCCCTGAAACGAAGCCCAACTGGCCTGCTTGCAGCGATGGATCGGTGTGGAGTCCAAAGATGGCGCTGGGGCGGGGGCTTTCGAGCGCGCCTTCGGTCACCATCTGTTTGGCACCAGCCAACTCCCCCTTGGGCGCGCCTTCTTCGGCGGGCTGGAAGATGAACTTCACGGTTCCCGGCAACCGGTCGCGCATCTTGATGAGAATCTCGGCCACGCCCAACTGCACGGTCATGTGAACGTCGTGGCCGCAGGCGTGTTTCACGCCGGTGTTTTGCGATTTGTAGGGAACATTGAGCGTCTCCTCCACGGGCAGGGCATCCATGTCGGCGCGGAGTGCGATGACGGGTCCGGGCTTCCCCCCCTTGAGAAGAGCGACGATCCCGTTCCGCGCGACGCCCGTCTTCACGTCGTCGAAGCCAAGCGCGCGGAGCCGCCCGGCGATTACACGCGCGGTGCGCTCCTCGCGGTTGGATAGCTCCGGATGCATATGAAAATCGCGGCGCATTTCCACGAGTTTCGGACGCAGCGCCTCGGCCTGGCGGGCAATTTCGGCATCGAGTGCGGCATCCGCAAAAAGGAGCGTCGGGGCGAGAAGAAAAACGGCCGCCTTCGGCGGGTTGGTTCGCATGGATTGAGTCTAACGCTACACTGGCGTTGAAGATGCGTATCTTGCCCGGATTAGTCTTGTTTCTGGGAGCGGTGTGTCCAGGTTGGGGGGCGACCGAGGTGGAGCTCTCCTTCGGCTCGCTGCAGCGGATGTTGTCGGCGCAGTTGTTCAGCCAGGATGGCCGCCGCTACGTGAAGGGCAGCCAGTCCACCAAATGCAGCTATGCATACCTGGAGAATCCAAAGGTAGGCGAGGCCGGCGGCAGGTTGCGCGTGGAGTCGAAGTTTAGTGGTAGAAGCGCGTTGAACATGTTCGGCAAGTGCGTCGGAATGGGCGACTCGTTCGATCTGATCATTCTCGCCACTCCGGTCTACAAAGGCGGCGCGATGGAGTTCAAGGACGTCTACGTGGAGACTCGCGGGCGCGAAACGTTCTATTCGCGGCAGGTGCGCAATGCGCTGGCGAAGACGCTCGACAGCCAGTTGAAGTGGCCGATCGAGGGGCTTGCAAAGTCGATACTTGAAACCAATGTGACCACGCAGCCGGTGCAAAAGAAGCTCACGCGCTTCGATGTCACGGCGATCACGGTTCAGA
This sequence comes from uncultured Solibacteraceae bacterium, assembly GCA_964449665.1. Taxonomy (GTDB): domain Bacteria; phylum Acidobacteriota; class Terriglobia; order Bryobacterales; family Bryobacteraceae; genus JAFLBB01. The sequence continues at coordinate 8,895 of CAYUZM010000029.1, read as the reverse complement.
AGGACGCATTGGTGTTGACGGTCGATTTCCGGATTCAGGTGAAGTGATGCGGATCCGGCACTTATGGTTGGCCGCGCTTCCGGTGGCGGTATTGCTCGCCCAGGGAATCGCCTCACGCGGGGTACGGGCAGTGCTGCGGGGTAAGCCGAGCGGGCTTCCCTACCACGGGCGGTTTGTGAACGTCGCGCGGCAGGCGGGTTTGCGGCACGTGGTTCACTACGGACGCGCCGACCGGAAAGAATACATTCTCGAATCGGTAGGTTGCGGCGCGGCGTGGATCGACTATGACAGCGACGGCTGGCTCGATGCGCTGGTGCTCACCGGAACACGGCTGGACGGCGATCCGCCGGAGGCCTCGCTGCGCTTATATCGCAACCTGCGCGACGGGTCGTTTGAAGATGTGACGGCAAAGGCGGGATTGCGGCGCGCGGGGTGGGCATCCTCAGTGGCATTGGGTGACTACGACGGCGATGGCGATACGGACTTCTTCCTGACCTTTTGGGGGAACAACGCACTCTACCGCAACAACGGCGACGGGACCTTCACCGATGTCGCGGCAACGGCGGGATTGATCACGAAGGAGCGGCACTGGGGATCGGGCGCGACGTTTATCGACTACGACCGCGACGGACGGCTCGACCTGTTCACGGCAAGTTACCTGGAGTTCGACACGGCGCGCGTGCCCAAGCCGGGCGAATCGACTAATTGCACCTGGAAAGGCGTTGCGGTGAACTGCGGTCCGCGCGGGTTGCCTCCCGGGCGCGGGTGGCTCTATCACAACGAGGGCGGCGGGAAGTTCCGCGATGTGTCGGCGCAGTCCGGGATTGCGGCCGCGGCGGGCAGCTATCTGATGACGGCCGTGGCCGCCGACTTCGACAACGACGGCTGGCCGGATCTCTATGTGGCGAGCGATTCGACGTCGAGCTTCTACTTCCTCAATAGACGCGATGGCACATTCGCCGAGCAGGGTCTGGAGCGTGGCGTCGCGTTGAACGAAGACGGCATGGAGCAGGCGGGCATGGGGCTGGGGATCGGCGACTACAATCTCGACGGCGCGCTCGACATCTTCAAGACCCATTTCTCCGACGACACGAACGTGCTTTACCGCAATACGGGCAAGGCAAACTTCGACGATGTGACGGTCACGAGCGGACTGGGAGTGGAAACGCGGTTTGTGGGGTGGGGAGCGGCCATCGGCGACTTCGACAACGACGGCTGGCCGGACCTGTTCTACGTGACGGGGAGCGTGTATCCGGAGATGGAGGCGGCGCTACCGGCGTATCCGTTCCGGACGCCAGCGGTGCTGTTTCGGGCGTTGGGGGCGCCGGCGGGCGGCGGAGCCGGCGGGGCAGTACGATTTGAAGAACTGCTCGATCAGGCCGGACCCGCAATGGAAGAGGCCCACGCGAGCCGTGGGGCGGCGTTTGGCGACTACGACAACGACGGCGACCTCGACGTACTTGTGGTGAACCTCCATGAGCCTCCGGCGCTACTGCGGAACGATCTCGGCGCACCGAAGGGAAAGGCCAACTGGTTGGGAGTGCGCGGGGCGCCACCGGGCACGCGGGTCGTGGCGCGCTACGGCGGCAAGATGCAAGCGCAGGAGGTGCTCAGCCAGTCGAGTTTCTATTCCGCACACGGGCTGCGTCTGCATTTCGGGTTGGGGGCGGCAGAGTCGGTGACGCTGGAGATTCGTTGGCCGGATGGCCGCGCTCAGCGGATGGAGAATCTGGGCGTAAACCGATTCGTAGACTTGCAAGGCAAATAATCATTGCCTTCGTTGCTCCTCCACACTATTCTCAACACAGAGGGAATCGCCCCCCGTGCCAGCACTTTGCGGGAGTGGGCGGATGCCGTCTGGCATCACCCGGCTGTGGCTCGCGATTGTATTGCTTCCGTGCTCAGTTCCGGCAACGCCCCGTAGCATCGAGTCCGTCCTATGCGATCCGTTCGCATTCTCAGCGGCTCGTGCGCCCCGCACCCGTTGTTTTGAAGATTACAAGCAAGCTCCCGCGGTGACGGCGCGGGTTTACCTTGCCGCGCCCCGGTCGCGATTTCTGGCCAATGCCTACTCGCGCGAAATGTCCAGCAGAGTGGAGCAGCTACTGGCGCGCTCGGAGCGCAAGCTCTTGGAAGGGCAAACGTGGGTGCCGCTTCGTGGGGACTTTCCAGGCACTCCGCCGCCTTCCCCCGAACCGGCCGCGACGAACGAGCCGCGGCGATGGCTGTGGTTTTCTCTGTTCGCGGTCTGTGTGTTTGTGGCGCTGATCTATGTTGCGATCCGCGCGCGGCGGATTCTGCTCAGCCCGCATCCTCTTCTGCGGAACTACAGTATGCGGGAGGACTTGGGCTTGGCCACGTTCTTTACCCAGGCCTTCTCCAAGCGGTTCTGGAGTTCGTCGACGCGGTCGGTTTTGGATTGGGCGCGAAGGCTGCCAATCAATCCCGCCAAGGCCCAACCGTTGTCGGGATTGCGGCGCAAATCTTCCCAGAAAACGGTTTCGGCTTCCGCGGGGCGTCCCGCTTCCAGCAGCACGGCCCCCAGCGAGTGGCGGGCGGGGTAATACCAGTCGGGCGGCTCGGTATACGAAAGGCCATCTTCAATGCGCACGGCGCGTTCCAATAGAGCGGCGGCCTGTGAGTAGTCCTTTCGTTTTGCGGCCATCTCGCCTTCCAGCGTGAGCATCGCAATGTCGAGCAGCGGCGCCATCCCGTTGATTCCGGCGACAGTAAGCTCCTTGAAAATGGGTTCGGAGGCAACGGTCTTCAACTTGGCAAATTCGGCGGACGCTTGTGGCATCTGGTTCTTGCCGACATAAGCGAGCGCGCGTGAGTAGTGGTGGACGGCGGTAGCCCAGCGGAGTTTTGCTTCAGGCTGCGGTTCGGCGAGAATGGCGTCCCATTGTCCAAAACGCGCCATGGCGAACTTGGGGAAGGCAAAGTAGTACTGAAGGGTAACCCACTCCTTCTTGTCCATGACCTCGTGATGGATGCGCTTGGCCATTTTGCGCGAGGCGTCCACGGCCTGTGCACCATCGCCGAGCATCATGGCGGAGACGGCCAGGAAATGCCAGTTGTGCGGATGGTAGGCCATGGGATAGAGTCCCTGGCTGCGGCACTGCGTTAGGTAGCTATCGTCGGCCTTTACTGCGTCGGCATTGGCCTTCATGGAATCGGCATAGCGTCCGGTGCGGAGATAGATATGCGCGGGCATGTGGACAAGGTGGCCGGCGGCGGGTGCGAGTTTGGCGAGGCGTCCGGCGGCTTCGTTGGCACGGTCGGGCGTGGCCGAGGCTTCGACAAGGTGGATGTAGAGGTGGTTGGCCCCGGTGTGATCGGGCCAGCGGCTCATGGTGCGTTCGACGAGATCGATGACGGGTGGAATCTCGGGGCGGGCGCGTCCGTCTTTGCCCCAATACTGCCAAGGCATAGTATTCATGACCGCGTCGGCGTAGAGGACCTGAGCGTCGGGGTCGGCGGGGTACTTAAGGGCGACCTCTTTCATGGCGGCGGCATAGGCCTTGTTCAGGGTGAGGCGATCTTTGCCCTTTTCGGCGGAGAAGCGTTTGGCGAGTGCGTCGATGTAGGCGCGTTCGGATTCGGGAGCTTGCGCGGCGAGGGAGCGGGCCTTGGTGATGGCTTCGAAGGCTTCCTGCTCGCGTTCGGGCGCGGGTATGGAATCGTTGATGTTGGGGGCGAGGGCGAGGGCGAGTCCCCAATAGGCCATGGCGCAGTTGGGATCGAGACGCGCGGCCTCTCGGAAGGCGCGGGCGGCTTCGTCATGGTTGAAGCCGTAGACAAGGGCCAAACCCTGGCGGACGAACTTCTGGGCGTCAGGATGTTGAGCCGTTGCTTGGAAGGTCATTTCGCCCATTCCCTTGAGTTCCGGGGCGATGGCTTTGCCCTGAGGAACCGGTGGCACGGGTTTGGGCGCGCAGGATAGCAGCGCAAAGAACAGGACGGCGGCGAATGGCTTCATGCGGTACTCTCCCCAAATCACGCGTCGCAGGCGGACGGAGCGGATCAGGCTACCGGGCTTGCGCCTTCACCCAATCGACGTTCAGATGCGCGTATCGGATTGTTTTTCGCGCCTCGCCCGCGGGGATGTGGTTCTGGAAGTAACTATAGGTCAAATGAAGCGTGCCGTCACGCCCTTGGAGCAGCGACGGGTAGTGGAAGCTGGAGCGGGGCTGATTTTGCTCGTCGCGTTCGACGTGGCGGGTCCACTTCCATGTTTTGCCTTCGTCGTCGCTGATTGATAGGGCGAGAGACCAGCGGTCCTTTTCGAGGTCGTTGTAGAGAAGAGCCCAGGTACCGTCGCGGAGAACGTGGACCTCGATACCCGCGCCGGGGTTAGGCAGGTCCAGGTCGATGGGCTTGGACCACGTGATGCCCTCGTCGCGCGAGTCGCTTTGGAGAATCCGTTTGGGCGCGGGGCCGTTGTCGCGGAAGTAGGCAACGAGGGTGCCGTCGCGGCGGCGGGCAATGGTGGGTTGCACGGGGCCGTTGCCGACGATGGGTTCGCTGGTGGACCAGGTCGCGCCGCCGTCGTCGGTGATGGCGACAAGGGAGAAGTCGAAGCCGTCGGAGTAGAGCGGAACGAGGAGCCGTCCGCTGGGAAGTTCGGTGGGGCGGGCACGCGGCATCCAGCC
>CAYUZM010000029.1:0-4233 GCA_964449665.1 uncultured Solibacteraceae bacterium | reverse complement strand
TAAAGGCGGGACTCAGAACTCCCGACCCACTCAGGCAGCCTTGGGAATCATGCCCATCACGTGGGGGTCGTTGGGGAAGTTCGTTTCGGCCTGGCGCTTGACGCTGGCGGCGAACTTGCGCGGGATGGCGAGCCAGGATTCGTTCTCCTGCCATTTCGGATTACCGGGTCCATTATAGTCCGTTGCGACGCGATACTTCAGCAGGCCGGTGTGCCATTCGTTTGCGATGATGACGGGCCAGAACAGCCATAGGCGCTGTTTGGAGTCGACGAAGAGGGCGGGGTTGCAATCGGGGAAGCCGGGCGTATCGGCAACCGTGAAGCGCGGGTCCCACTCCTTCTTTCCTTTGCGGAGGCGTGCGCCTTCGATCTTCACGTCGTCGGCCGTGCGCTCGCCGGAGCCGTTGTACCAGACGGCAAGGAGGTCGCCGTTCGGCAATTCAACGATGCTGGAGGAATGATTGTGCCAGTGCTCGGGCGCGAAGATGTTCTGCTTGTCGAGGAACGGCTCGGTGGCGTGTAAGGCGCAGGCCACCCCGAAGGCAAGGGCGAATCGAAGCATTCGCCTATTTTCGCTTATTGCGCGCAGCAGGCAGATTGCGTGAGTTGGATGGGCGATGTCTGGCGCTCGTGCGCGAAGTATTGCTGGCCGGAAAGGCGTTTGTAGACTTCGCCGGCGACGCCGGAGGCGACGGGCCCGTTGACGTGCTTGCCGCCGGTGAGCATGACGACGACGACGAGCTTATTCTTTTCGACATCGTTGAAGGAACCGAACCAGCCCATGTGCGTGGGCGAGTTGCGATCCGTGCAGGTGCCGGTCTTGCCGAGGATGGGTTCGTTTGGATCGTAGGCGGCGCGGCGCGCGGTGCCGTATTCGACGGCGCCCATCATGCCCGGCTTGATGTCGGGGATGTATTGGGCGATGTCGAGCTGCCGTTTCACGCGGGGCACGAGGTTGGCCGCCTGCTCCTGGTTTTGCGGGTATTGCAGATAGTAGAGCGTTCCGCCGTTGGCGATGGAACTCATGATGGCGGCGAGTTGGAGCGGGGTGAGCGTGATGCCTTCGCCGAAGCTGCACATCATGCCGACGCCGCCGAACTTCGGCGCTTCGGTGGGAAGCCGGCCGGGCTGCTCCCCTTCGAGACCCAGCGTGGCGCGCTCGCCGAGGCCAAAGAGCCGAGCGTAGTAGGAGACTTTTTCGAATCCGAGTTTGACCCCAAGATTGGCGAAGAACTGGTTGTCCGAGCGGGCAAGCGCTTCGGTGAGATCGAGCGTCAGGCGCCTGCTGAGACGCATCGGCGTGGTGCGGTCGATGAGGCCTTCGCTGAGCGCGGCCATGCCAACCACCACTTTGATCGTCGAACAGGGAATGAAGCCGCTCTTGAGGGCCAACTGCTGATTCACCATGGTAAGGATGCGGCCGGTGCTCGGATCGACGACGACTACGGTGCCATTGAGGCCGCGCATGGCTTCGACGGCCGCTCTGCGCACGTTCAGATCCTCCCCATCCACGACATCGCCGATGGTGGAATCGGCGAAGCTGGAGACCTTCCAGACGCTGGACGAACCGCGGCGGCTACGGGACCCACGGGCGCGCTTTGTTGTTGCGCGGCGGGTGGGGGCGGCCGCAACGCGCCGAGTGGTGGCCGCGCGGCGGGCAGTGGCTTTGGGATTGGCCGGAACCTTTGCTTTCGCCTTCACGACCGGGGCTTTGGCCGCCCGCTTGGGGGCCGCCGCGCGCGCGGTGCCGCGCCTTTGTGTTGTCTTTTTCTTGGTGGCTGTCGCCGCAGCCAAGGAATACGTCACTGATAGCAACAGTAAGAGTACGGAAAGAATTCGCGCCATCGTTCGTCTACTCTCCCGAGGCACTGGCGGCCGATTGGCCGTCCGCGCCCATTCCCTCTGTATCGGCGGTAAGACCACTAGGCTGCAGTCCAACCTCCGTCAATGGTCACAATGGACCCGGTTATAAATGCCGCTTCATCAGACGCTAAATAGAGCGCCAGGTTAGCAATCTCTTCAGGCCTACCCAGTCTACCGATTGGCTGGCGCTGATTCAACTCCTGTCTCACCTTTTCCTTCTCATGCTTATGATATTTCTCAAGATATCCCTCTACGAAGGGGGAATCGACAGTACCGGGGCATATGCAGTTCACGCGAATCTGCTGGGCATATTCGACGGCCAACTGTTTGGTCATAGCGACGACGGCGCCTTTGGTCGCGCAGTAGGCGTATCGCTTCTTGATGCCGACGATTCCGGCGACGGAGCCGATGTTGACGATATTGCCCTTCGCAGCCAGCAATTTGGGCATGGCGGCGCGGGTAACGAGAAACGTGCCCGTGACATTGACCAGCATGAGGCGGTCGAAATCGGCGAGCGAAGTATCCTCGATGCCGCCGACATGGCCGATTCCGGCGTTGTTGACGAGGATGTCGAGGCGATCCAGGCTTCCAATGCCAGCGTTGACGGCCGATTCACTGGCGATGTCGAGGGGCAGCGCCTGGGCATTGCCAAGTTCGGCGGCCAGTTTACTGGCGGCTTCGGCGTTGAGGTCGGCGACGATGACGGTTGCGCCGGCGGCGGAAAGCGCGCGGCAGGTTGCTTCTCCAATACCGCTGGCCCCGCCCGTCACCAGCGCCACACGATTGTCGAGTCGAAAGGGCATGAACTGTGTAGTCTATCGCACAGGGGGCACTCCGGCTGTGCCTAGAATCGTGTTTCGCGAGATGGCCTCGGCGGGGGCGACGGCGGACTCCTGAAAATAGCAGCCGGTGACGGCATTCGCGCGCGCGTCGGCGCCGAAGCGTAGGCTGGTTTGGTTGCCGCTGGTGAGCACACCAGTGACCAGGTTCTTGGCCGTGTAGAGGAAGATAGCATCGGTGGAGGCGCGCACGGCGCCAGGGCCGATGACGTGGTGGCTCTCCAGGCGCTTGTCCGGGCCGGTGCAGTAGGAGCGGCCACAGTAGGCGACCACGCCCTTCTTAACGCGGCGGATCTGAAAACCGGTCACGGTGACGGCGCGCGAATCGATCAGTTCGATGCCGCTGCCTCGTGTGGCGGAATCGCCTTCAATGACGACGTTCGAGATGATACCCTCTTCGGAGTTCGCCGCGGCGACGTGCATCGACTTGCCATTGGGATAGGGCGAGAGGACGCCATCGATGAGGAAGCGGCGGGTGTTGAAGACTGCAACGGTGTACCAGTCGGCGGGCGAGGGGCCGGTGCGGGTGATATTGCGGAAGATGATGTCTTCGCAGTCGTCGTCGTTGTCGTTGCCGGCTGCTGCGGCGGCGTAGCCATCGGTGGAGATATTTTCAACGGTGACGCGGCGCGAGTAGACGATCCAGACGCCCATGCGGGTGCCGGTGAAGTGGAAGCCGGAGACGTAGATGTCGGAGTGGGCGATTCCCTTCCCTGTACCTCCATCGCGGGGCGAGGGGTTACCGATGCGGAAGCCGTCCTTAGGGACGCCGAGAAGCTGGGTGGTGTTGCGGATGACGACTCCTGGGCCGCCGAGGAGGCAGGAGCCGGAGGCAGTCAGTTCGACATAGCCACTGATGCGGTACTCGCCCGGGGGGAAGTAGAGGCAGCGGCCGGAGGCGTCGTGGAAGGCACGTTGGATGGCAGCGCGGTCGTCGTTTTCTCCGTCACCGGTGGCGCCGTAGGATCGAACGTCGGTGAGCGGGAGGGCCGGCCGTTCAGCGCCGCAAAGTAGCAACGGCGCACACAGACACACTGCCAGCGGGAAGCGCGAAGCGTTCACGTGAAGCAGTGGTGTGTGCGCGCCGGATTTCTCTAGAAAACGAAGCGGGCGCTGATCTGGGCGCGACGGGCGTTGGTGCCGTCGGGGAAGCCGGTGGATGCCGAACCTTCGCCGAGGCGGGCCGTGGGGCGGATGTCCCCGTTGGTCGCTTGGAACGCCTGATTGCGGACCGCGGTGTCGGAAACGTTATTGAACACGTTGAAGACTTCGAAGTTGAGCTGCAAATTGTAGCGTTCCGTAAACGGCAGGATCTTGGTCAGGCGCGCGTCCGTGCGGAAAATGGCCTGTTGCGGGAGCGAGGACACCGGCATGAACGGAACGCGGGAGCTACCACCGAAGCCGTTGAGCGAGAAGAACGGCGGGGCGCCGGCGTAGGGGGAGCCCGAAACGAAGATGGTCGGCGTGTCGTAGCGAGCCGAACCATACGTGGTGATCTGCGAGAGCTGCCAGTTGTTGACCAGGAACTTCGC
>CAYUZM010000028.1:0-16734 GCA_964449665.1 uncultured Solibacteraceae bacterium | reverse complement strand
CTACCTGCGGGCGATGATCGATTACAGCGAAGGCAAGATGAAGGACGCCGAGGACGCGTTCCGGAAGCTGTATAACTCCAAGCCCATGGACGCCCGAGGCTTGCTGGGGCTGGTGGAAATCGCCATGTCCCAAAACCGCCCGGCCGACGCCCGGGGGCTGCTCGAAAAGGAACTGCCGACGACCAAGGATCCGCGCGTGGTCCGGCTGGCGCTGGCCAACGTGCACGTGCGCTCCGGAAACTACGATCAGGCGATCCTGGAATACCGCGCGCTCATCGAAAAATCTCCCGATTCCGAAGACCTGAACCTCCGCATGGGCGAGACCTTCCTCCGCGCCCGCAAGCTGCCCGAGGCGATGAAGCACTTCGAAAAGGCCGCCGAGGTGAATACGCAGAACCCGCTGCCGCTGTTGAAGATGGCCGTCATCCACGAGCTCTCCAACGAGAAAACCAAAACCAAGCCGATCTACGAAAAGATCCTCAAGATCTCGCCCGACAACCCCATCGCGCTGAACAACCTCGCCTATATGATGGCCGAAAGCGGCGTCGATCTGGACCAGGCGCTGACCTACGCCCAGCGCGCCAAGCAAAAGCTGCCTAACAACCCCGACGTCGCCGATACGCTCGGCTGGGTCTACATCAAGAAGAACCTCTCCGACGACGCCATCAAGATCTTCCGCGACCTGCTGCAGGAGCGGCCGACCCACGTCACCTGGCGTTATCACCTGGCAATCGCCCTGTTCCAAAAGGGCGACAAGCTCCAGGCGAAGAAAGAGCTGGAAACGGCCATGAAGAACGGTCCGCGGCCGGACGAGCTTCCGAAAATCAAAGAACTGATGGGCCGCATCGGATAGCTTCCCCATCCCGGGCGCCGCACACACAACCATGCTCAAACATCCGGCGGCGCCCTATATCGGTCCGTTCCTTGTCTTCATCGCGTTTCTCGCCCTGGGCGACGTGCTGGGGCTCGGCGAATGGGAATTCCCCCTGCGCGTGGCCGTGCTCGCCGCGGCCATCTGGTTCTTTTCGCGCGGCGTTCTCGACCTGCGGGCCCCCTACTCGCTGGCCAGCATCGGCGTCGGCATCGCCGTCTTCCTCATCTGGGTCGCGCCCGACTACCTCATTCCGGGCTACCGCCAGCACTGGCTCTTCTCCAACTCGATCACCGGAAAGGTGGCCAGTTCGCTGCCCGAAGGCTTCCATATGAGCGCCTTCGTGCTCGTGTTTCGCACCTTGCGCGCGGTCGTCATCGTGCCCATTGTGGAAGAACTCTTCTGGCGCGGCTGGCTCATGCGCTGGCTGATCGATAACGACTTCCAAAAGGTGCCGCTCGGGGCCTTCACCTGGTCGTCGTTCGCCATCACAAGCCTGCTGTTTGCCAGCGAACACGGGCCTTACTGGGAGGTCGGCCTTATCGCCGGGGCGATCTACAACCTGTGGATCGTGCGCACCAAGTCGCTCGGCGACTGCATTCTGGCGCACGCGGTAACCAACGGCGTACTATGCGCCTACGTGATCGCGGCGGGCAAATGGGAATATTGGCTGTAGGGTGGCGTTAGCTATTCCTAGGCTATAACGAAAGCACGAACTGCCCCGATGCTATTTACCGTCATCCTTGAATTTGAAGGTACGAACTCGGTTTCGCAGTTCACGGCGACTGATGCGAACGAGGCTTTCATGGAATGGATGGGCGGGCTGAACGAGCCAGCGCGATACGGACTTACCCGCGCACAGGGCATCGAGATCGCAAGTACGCTGGCAGATCGACTAACTGAAGGTATTCATCAGGCCCCGGTTGCTTTGGAGGGGCTTCGGAACGTGTGGTGCGTTGCTACTTCGACGGACCGGGAACCAACGCGTTTTATTCTGCTAAATATCATCGCGACAGTGGGGCAGGATTCTCAGCTTCCCGGCCCAGAACGGCGCGGCTAGCTCATCCAACGCGCCCACCTACGCCATCCACCATGCCCATGGTTCGCCATTGTGCGACGCCTGCTCGGATTGAACGCGAATTTGAGGTATGGAAGGAAGCCCGTCTTTTCACGGGCCCAAGCCGCTGCATGATCTCGGTGGAAGTCGAATAAGTCATGGTTCACAATAGTTCGCGCGGGCTGGCGGCGTCGGGCAAGACGGCCCGGAAGAAGATTGTGGGAATTCCGTTCCAGTCTTCTTCGAGTGAGCGCCGTGGGCGGACCATGTCCGGGCTGGTTGCTTGCTTGCATTGTTCCTGCCGCTGGCGGTCCGGTTTCGTACAATAAAGATTGGCCTCTTCGGAAGCCTTCCCAGCCTAATCCCCAGGAAGCTTGATCTGAACATGGAAATACTCCGGCCCGGCGCAACCGCCCACGGCGCACGCGTGGCTCTCTTCGATTTTGACGGCACCATCTCGACCATTCGTTCGGGTTGGGTCGACGTGATGGTCCCCATGATGGTGGAGGCGCTCGCCGAAACCAAGTCGGGCGAAACCGAAGCCGAGCTCACCGAAATCGTGCGCGAATTCGTCGGCCGGCTCACCGGACGCCAGACCATCTACCAGATGATCGAACTCGTCGAGAATATCGAAAAGCGCGGCGGCAAGGCCCTCGATCCGTTGGAGTACAAACACCGATACCTCGACCTGCTCTGGGTCCAGATCAAGGACCGCGTCGAGGCGCTCGAAAAGGGCGAGGTGCCCCCGGAGCAATACATCGTGCCCGGTTCGTTCGAACTGCTCGACCTGCTGCAGGAGCGCGGCATGAAGATGTACCTCGCCAGCGGCACCGACCATGCCTACATGAAGCGCGAAGCCCATCTGCTCGGCCTCGAACGCTACTTCGGCGAGCACATCTACGGGGCTCTCGACGACTACAAGAGCTTCTCCAAAGCCATCCTCATTCAGCGTCTGATCGGCGGAGCCGAAGCCAGAGGAGAAGAGTTCCTCGGCTTTGGCGACGGATACGTGGAAATCGAAAACGTGAAGGCCGTGGGCGGCGTCACCGTCGGAGTGGCCAGCGACGAGCCCGCCTGCGAACGCGTGGACGACTGGAAGCGCGAGCGCCTGGTCAACGTCGGCGCCGACTACATCGTCCCCAACTTCCTCTGCCACCGCGAACTGGCGGCGACGCTGTTTCCGCAATAGAAACGGGAGACACCGTGCCCTCACGCTACACGCTGTTCGACCGCTCCCGTTTGCTCGTAAAGCCGCTCGGCGAGCGGACCCACGACCTGCCCATCGAGCGCTGGCTCGCCCTTGGCGATGCCACGCCCGAGTTCTCCCACGCCGATCTGGAAGTGGTCGCCCGGCGGTTGCGCGCCGCGCGCGAAGCCGGAGCATCCCGCATTCTGATGATGGGCGCGCACGTGCTCCGGGCAGGCGTCAATCGCCACCTCATCGACCTCATGGAGCGTGGCTTCGTTTCGCACATCGCCATGAACGGCGCCGGCGCGATCCACGACTACGAACTGGCCCGCATCGGCGCAACCACCGAAAGCGTCGCCCGCTACATCCGCTCGGGCGAGTTCGGGCTGTGGAAAGAGACCGGCGAACTGAACGACTGGATCGCCGAGGCTGCCGCGCTCAACTGCGGATAGGGCGAGCACATCGGCCGCCGGATCTACGAGAGCGATTTCCCGCATAAGGATCTCAGCGTCTATGCGCACGCCTGGCGCCTGGGCGTTCCCGTCACGGTGCACTGCGGCATCGGCTACGATATCCTGCACGAGCATCCCAACTGCGACGGAGCGGCAATTGGACGGGCCAGCTACACCGATTTCCTCATCTACGCGCGCGCCGTGGAAGCGCTGGAGAACGGCGTCATGCTGAGCTTCGGATCGGCGATCATGGCTCCGGAAGTGTATCTGAAGGCCCTCGCCATGGCCCGCAACGTCGCCCATCAGCAAGGCGGCCAGATTCGCAATTTCGCCACCGCCGTGTTCGACATGGTGCCCATCCGCGGCGACATTCACCGCGAGCTCGAAAAGACCGACCCCGGCTACTATTTCCGGCCGCATAAAACAATCCTGGTCCGCACCGTGGCCGACGGCGGCGAAAGCTACTACTTCTGCGGCGATCACCGGGCAACCTTGCCGGCCCTTCGCCGCGCGGCCCTAAGCCTGGACGGGGGAGACGCACTATGACGACGGCATCGGTTCTACGCCGCTTTCCCCAGCTCTCGGCGCTGGTGATCGGCGATATTTGTCTCGACCGCTGGTGTACCTATGACCCGGCGCACGCCGAACCCTCCCGCGAAACCGGAATCCCGCGCGTGGCCGTAACCGGCGTCGAAATGACGCCCGGCGCGGGCGGAACCATCGCCAACAATCTGGCGGCGCTCGGCGCCGGACGCATTGCCGTGCTGGGCGCCATTGGCGAAGACGGCTTCGGATGGGAGCTGCAGCGGACCCTGCGCGCGCGCGGCATTTCGCCTGACCTGCTCGTCGCCTCGCCCAGCCTGCAGACTTTTACCTACACGAAATATTGGAACGCGGCCACCGGCGAAGAGGATTTGCCCCGAACCGACTTCATCAACGCCCAACCCCTGGCCGCCGACGTCGAACGGCGGATTGTCGCCACGCTCGGTGCGCACGCCGCAAGCTTCGACATCATCTTGGTGAGCGACCAATCGGAGACGAACGAAGGCGGCGTCGTCACGGCGGCCGTTCGCGAGGCCGTCTGCAAATTGTCCAATCGCGTCATCTGGGTGGACTCGCGGCTGCGCTCGGAACTGTTCCGGAACGTCATCGTAAAACCCAATGAGCGCGAAGCCGAAGAGGCCTGCCTGCGCCTGTTCGGGCGCGTCGACTATCTGGCGTTGCGGCGCCATGTTGGGACGCACCCGCTCGTGGTCACCCAGGGCGGCGCGGGCGTGGTGATCGTCGATGGCACCGGGGAGCATCGCGTGCCGACCGTCCCCGTGGCCGAACCGGTCGACATCTGCGGCGCGGGCGACAGCTTTTCCGCCGGCGCGGCGCTCTCCATGGCCGCCTGCGGAGACATTCACGAGGCGGCCCGCATCGGGAACCTGGTGGCGTCGGTCACCATCATGAAAAAGGGTACGGGCACCGCGACGCCCGCCGAAGTGCTCGCCGCCAGCGAACGCGCGCACTCGAATGCTTCATGAACGTCCTGGCGCTGGACATCGGCGGAACCAAGTTCTCGCTGGCTTTGTTTGAGGACGGAAAGATGGTCCGGCGCCTGTCGCGCAAAACCGACCGCGAAGGTGGCCGCGACTGGATGCTGGCCGCGATTGCGTCGGACGTGGCCGCCTGGCGCGCCGATGGAGCGCGGATCGACCGCTGCGGCATCGGCTTTGGCGGGCCTGTCCTCTTCGGCCCACAACGCGTGGCGCTCTCCACCCACGTCGGCGGCTGGAGCGATTTCGACCTGACCGCTTGGGCCGTCGAGCATTTCGGCGTGGCCTCCATCATGGACAACGACGCCAACGCCGGGGCGCTCGGCGAAGGCTTCCATGGCGCCGGACGTGCCGAAGGTGCCGGACCCGCCGGTGATCGCGCCGCCGACCTCGCCGCCGACCGCTCTGCCGACCGCGCCGGTGATCACCCCGCCGGCCGTCCCGCCGACCCGCTTTTCTACATGACTCTCTCCACCGGCATCGGCGGCGGCATTCTCACCGGCGGCCGCGTCCTCCGGGGCGCCGATTCCTACGCCGGCGAGATCGGCCATACCGTCATCCGGCCGGGCGGTCCCGAATGCCTTTGCGGCGCGCACGGCTGCTTCGAGCGGATGTGCTGCGGTTTATGGCTCGAACGGGATCACGGCAAACCGGCCGTCGAGTTGCTCCAGGATCCCGGTTTCGTGCGCGGCTATGTAGTCGACCTGGCGGCCGGGCTAAAAACGGTGTTGATGCTCCTGAATCCGGAGCGGCTGGTCATCGGCGGGGGGATCGCCAAAGCGGGCGAGGCCCTGTTCGCGCCCCTGCGCGAGGAACTGGGACGGCAGATGACCGCCTGGAGCCGCGCGCGCGTGGACGTCCGGCCGGCGGCGCTGGGCGACGACAGCGTCCTATGGGGGGCATTGGTTCTAAGTGAGGAAATATTATGAGTGTTGCTGAAACGGCATTTCCGGCGCTGTACAAGCGCGAATTGATAGACGCGATCGAGCGGATTCCGCTGGACAAAGTGAGCGAGGCCATCGGCTGGTTCCGCCAGGCGCGCAAAGCCGGGCGTACCATCTTCACCTGCGGGAACGGCGGTAGCGCCTCGACGGCGTCCCACTTTGTCTGCGACATCGTGAAGGGCGCCAGCTTCCAGCGCGAGGAACGGTTCCGCATGATGTCGCTGAATGACTCGCTCGCTACCCTCACGGCATACTCCAACGACGTAGCCTATGAGGTTGCCTTCGTAGAACAGTTAAAGAACTTCGCCCAACGGGACGATGTGGTATTGGCGATCAGCGGATCGGGTAACTCCCCGAACGTGGTGAAAGCGGTCGAATACGCCAACTCAATCGGCTGCCGGACCATCGCCTTGTCCGGGCGCGACGGAGGGAAGCTAGGAGCCGCGGCGCAGTTGAATATTCAGGTGAGCGTGCCTCACATGGGCCGCATTGAAGACGCGCACATGATCATCTGTCACATGATTGGCTACTACTTCATGGAAGAAGGAAATGCAGGACCGTACCAATCGGCAGGAGGCAGTGGAGGCAAGGCTTAGCCAGATCCTCCAACGGAGCGACTTTCCCGCTCTTGCTGAACATATTCAGGAGCTGTTGGCCAGGTTAGCCGACCCCAACGCGACGGCCTCGACGATTTCCACCATCGTCGGCAAGGACGTGGGCCTGTCGCTGCGCATCATCCGTACGGCCAATTCGATTCAATACAATCGCTCGGGAAAACCGATTCTGGCCTTGCCCCACGCCGTCGCCATGATGGGCCTGGAAACGATCCGGGAACTGTCGGCCGGGCTCATGATGGTGCACCACTTCCGGAACCGCCCGCCGGGCGTGCGCCAACTGCTGGCGCTGTCCTTGCTCAGCGCCAACCACGCGCGGCAAGGGGCCATGGCGACCCGCTATCCGCGCAGTGAAGAGGCCTATTTGTGCGGGTTGTTCCGCAACCTGGGCGAAGTGTTGGTCGCCTGCTACTTCCCCACTGACTACGCGCAAGTGCTGGCGGCGATCCAGGAAAAAGGCGGTGAACGCGAGGCCTGCCTGCGCGTTTTGGGTTTCCCGTTCGAGGAACTGGGACGCGAGGTCGTTCGGCGTTGGAACCTGCCGCCGCAGGTCTCGCAAGTGCTCGACTCCAACACGCCGCTGGTGGTTTCCCATCCGCACACCGAGGAACAACACCTGGCGCTGCTGGCCGGGTTTGGGCACGAGCTGACCGCCGCCCTGCACCGCGTGGCGCCGAACCAGAGCACGCAGCGCGTCGACAAAGTGCTGAAGTCGTTCGGCAAATCGCTCAAACTCACGGACAAGTCGCTTGCCAAGATCGCGCACGCCGCCGTCGAAGAAACCAAGACGACGTTCAAGGCGTTGAACCTGCCGCTGGATGAACTACGCCTGGAAAAGCAGGTGGAACTGGCGCTCAGCTCAGGGTTGTTGCCGCCGCCGGGCGCGCACGCCGCCGACGCGGCATCGCCCGAATGGGACGAACTGGCCCGCGACATTCACAACGCCGATCTCCAGTCGCTACTGAGCCGCATCCTCGACCTGGGAATGAACCTGGGCGGGTTCGAGCGGGCCATTTTCGGACTCGTCTCCCCGGGGCACGATTCCGTGCGGGCGCGTCTGCACGCGGGCTCCACCGACGCCGAGTGGATGGACCGCTTCCAGTTTCCACTCGAGCGGCGCGCCGGTCCCGTGACGGCGGCCCTGGTGGGCAAACGGGACCTCTTCGTGTGCGGCGGACCCTACCTGGACTCGGACTTCGCGCGAAAACTCGAAACCGGGTGCTTCGCCCTCCTGCCGGTGGTGATCAACGGCATTTTGGCCGGCTGCCTCTACTTCGACCGAAAGACCCCGCCCGGTAGCGTCAAAGGGCAGGAGCCCGCGGTGCCTCTGAATCTGGTGCGGGCGCGCGACGTGGCCGCCGAGGCAATCGCGGCCGCGCGGCACCCGCTGCAACAGGCCTAAGAGGCAGCCCAAAGCGCCTCGGCCCACCAGCACCCCGGTGCCCCGGCACCCGGTCCACCGGCACCTCGACCGGCCTCCCGCCACCCCTACAACTTAAACAGCTTCGGTGACGCCACGCCCTTCAGCGCGTTCCGCGTATCCACCACCAGCTTGGAACGCTCAAGCAAATCCCCATATGCCACGTCTTTGTGGTCGGTGATGATCACCACGCAATCGGCCTCGGCCGCGCTGCTCATGGCGTCCTGGCTCGCCAGTTCCACCTTGTCCACCACGAAGTGCGGCACGAACGGATCGCTGTAGGTAACCTTGGAGCCTGCCTGCATCAGCAGGTGCGCAACATCAATGGCCGGCGACTCCCGCATGTCGTCGATGTCGCGCTTGTAGGCCACTCCCATGATGTGGACGTGCGAACCCTTCAACGGCTTGGCGTGCTCGTTCAGCGCCGCGGAAACCTTATCCACGACGTAGTGCGGCATCTGCCCGTTGACGTAGCCGGCCAGCTCGATGAAGCGGGCCTCGATCCCCGCCTGCTTCGATTTCCAGCTCAGATAGAACGGATCGATCGGAATACAATGCCCGCCCAGGCCCGGACCGGGGTAAAACGGCATGAACCCGAACGGCTTTGTCGCCGCCGCGTCGATCACTTCCCACACGTCGATGCCCATGCGCCCGCACATCATCGCAAGCTCGTTTACCAGCCCGATGTTGATCATGCGGAAGGTGTTTTCCAGCAGTTTCACCATCTCGGCCACCTGCGTCGAGGTGACCGGAACCACATGGTCGAGCGCCTGCGAATAGAGCATCACGGCCAACTGGGCGCAGGCGGGCGTCGTCCCGCCCACTACCTTGGGAATGTTCTTGGTCTGAAACTTGGCGTTGCCCGGATCGACCCGCTCAGGCGAAAAGCAAAGAAAAAGCTCCTTGCCCACGCGCAGGTCGTCGCGCTCCAGAATCGGCCGCACCAATTCGTCCGTGGTACCCGGATACGTGGTCGATTCGAGAATCACCAACGTGCCCGGTTTCAAATGTTTGGCGATGCCCTCGCAGGCCGACACGATGTAGCTCATGTCGGGGTCCTTGGTCTTACGCAACGGCGTGGGAACGCAGATGTTGATCGTGTCCAGATCGGCGACCGCGGCAAAGTCCGTGGTGGCCGTCAGTTTGCCCGATTTCACCAGCGGAGCCATCGCCTCGGTCGGGACGTCCTGAATGTAGCTGACGCCGCGGTTGATGTCGCCGACCTTGGCGGCGTGAACGTCGATTCCCGTCACCGAGAAGCCGACGTGGCCCAACTCGACGGCCAGTGGCAGGCCGACGTAGCCGAGACCGACCACGCCCGTGCGGGCGGTCTTATTCCGAATCTTTGCAGCCAGTTCCCCGGCAATTCCGGTGAGTTCGGCCGCGGTATTTTCCGCAATTGGCATCTAGCGTTACCCTTCCCTACCATGATACTCACCACGCGCCGTTACCTCGGCCGGACCATCGAGAAACAACGGTCCTTCCGGCGGATTTTCCCACCGCAGGCGCAGACTGCCCGCCTCGGTGACCACCTCCACCTCCGGCCCAACCATCCGGAGCAAAATGGCGGCGGCGGCGGCTCCCGTGGAGCCCGTTCCGGAGCTGAGCGTCGGCCCGGCCCCGCGTTCGTAAAATCGAGCCTCAATGGCGTTCGGCCCCGCCTTCCGGAAGAAACTGACGTTGGTCCGCTTCGGGAAATAGCGGTGGCCTTCGATCTCCGCGCCCACGGCCCGCCAGTCGAAATCCAGGCTCTCCACCGCCAAGGCGCACTGCGGGTTGCCGACGTTCAGAATCGTCACGTCGCGCGACCCCGACGCCAGCGGCAGCGAGGTCAGAATGTCGTCCGGCGCCACCCGTGGCGTGCCCATGTCCATTTCGAACTGAAACTCGTTCCGCTCCCGGCCGGTGAGCCGCAACTGTTTCACTCCCGAACCGGTCTCCACCCGTACGCGGCCGGGCTCGGCGGCCGGACGCCCTTCCCACAACAGCACCGCGGCGGCGCAGCGCGTTCCATTGCCCGAAAGCTCGGCGCGGCTGCCGTCGCTATTGAACAGGTGGATCGCCACGTCGGCGTTCGGCGTTTCGTGCATCAGGTACCAGCCGTCGGCGCCAACCCCCAACTGCCGGTGGCAGAGGGCGCGCGCGGCACTCGCTAGTCCATCGGGCGAATCGCCGTCTTTTTTCACCCTTCGGGAGGAGAGAAACTCGGCTTCGGCGCACTTTTTCAGCTCCGGCGGCAGTTCGGCGATCCAACTGAAGAGAAAGTCGTTGCCCACCGCCTGGGCTTTGTAAAAGGGGATACTCATGGAACTTGGCGCAATGCCTCCTCGAAGTGAATCCGCTGCTCGTCTTCGCTGGGGGCGAATTCGGGCGGCCGGATGCGCGAGCTCTTGCGCCAAATCTTGACGACGGGCGCGCCCGGAACCTCTATTGTCCGCTGACAGTCGTAGCGGAGTCCACGCCGTTCTCCCCGCGGAATCGCGTTGGCGAGCGCATCGCCGGAGAGCGTCAGCGCCCACTCTTCCCGCAGGAACAGCTCCGGGCGGGCGATGGCCCCATACCATTCGTGCCCCGTGCCCTCGTGCATCGCTTCTCGTAGCGGAATTCCGGCCAGCCGCAGTGCCCCCGTCGCGTCTCCGAACGACATCGCAATGCCCCCGCCCCGGTAGTGTTCCTTCAGGAATCGGGCCGCTTCCCCCGTCCAGGCCCGGCGCGCCGTCGAGTTCACCTGCGACTCCTTCCAGCAAATCCACGCCTCGGCGCGCGGATAGAGCAGCCATGGCGTGATCGCGATCGCCACCGCCGCCACGGCAACCACCGCGCGCAATTTGCCGGTAGGAACAAGCGCCACCAGTGCCCCGGCTCCGAAGGCGAGCAGCGGAAGGGCGGCCAGTCCGTATCGCGTGTTGTAGTAGCTGAACGGCCAGAGATCGGGGACAAAAATCGGCGTTCCGGAGCTGTGCAGGCTCCACACATAAAACAAGGGGGCAAGCAACAGAAGCAGCATCGGAACGGCCAGGCGTTTGCGGATGCATGCGGCCAGCGCAAGTCCGCCGAAGATCGCAAGAACCCCGCCGCAGGTGTGGCGCACGGCCGCCGTGTAGTGGATGAACGCGAGACGCCAGTCGCCATCCCCAGGCGCGGGCTTCATGCCGGCACGGATCGCCCGGTCGTAGATCGCGCGCGCCGACCATTGGCCGCGGTAGAACTCCAGTGGATCGCCCCACCAATACCAGTTGTGCGCAATCCAGGCAAGCGGACCAACGGCGGCCATGGCGCAGAACAGAATCGTCGCCCGCCAACGGTTCTGCGCGGAAAAGACGAGCAGATACATCGCGTAGAAAGGCAGCAGGAACCACCCTTCGTAGCGGGTCATCGCGCCGCAAAGCGCGGCCAGTCCGGCGGCAACGGGCCAAACCCAGCCGCCATCGTCAATCGCGCGAGCCAATGCATATAGGGCGGCAAGACTGGCGGCCAGATACACGGCCTCGGTCATCGCCGTCGATTGGAGATAGAGCAGGTTCGGATTAAGCGCCAGAATAAACGCCGAGGCAAGCCCCGCCGCAGGGCTCGCCGTCAGCCGCCGCACCAACAAAAACACAAAGAGGATCGACAGCGAATAGCAGACCACGGCAGGCGCAGTTCCCGCCCAGCCGGATTGCCACCACGTCCGGTCGCCCACGAACGGCAGCATCAACAGATGCGGCAACGGTAGCCAGACCGTGCCGATCTGCTCCAGTGTCTGTATCCGCGAATCGAGTATCCGGCGGCCGATGTTCAGGTGCGCTTCGGCGTCGCCGTAATAGTAGGTCCAGCCTTGGGCCGTGTGCCACCATGCGGCGAGCACGCCAAGTAGGAGAGCCGCCGCCCAGACAACCAGGGGCGCGGTCCAACCGCCGTTGGACGCGGAGTCCGCCCGTGGGCGCTTAGAACCCCGTGAACTCTTTGAACTCCTGGAAGCGGGCATCGATTTCACTACGATTCAAAGTGCGGAAGCGGTCCACTCCAAATTGCTCGCAGCAGTAGCTGCCCATCACCGAGCCGTAAATGACGGCGCGGAAGAGCTCAAGGCGGTCGTCGGCCGCGCGCGACGCCTCAATACCCTTGCTGGCGAGATAGCCCATGAAGCCGCCGGCAAAGCAGTCGCCCGCGCCCGTGGGGTCGAACACCTGCTGCAGCAAATAGCCGGGAGCGATGAAGTGATACCCCGGCGTGAAGAGAATAGCGCCGTATTCGCCGCGCTTGATCACGAGAATCTTCGGGCCCATTTCCATGATCTTCGCGGCGGCCCGTTTCAGGTTCGACTCGCCGGAAAGCATCCGCGCTTCGCCGTCGTTGATCAGCAGAAAGTCCCAGCCCTTCAGCGTCTCGAGCAGTGCCGGGCGGGCGATGTCGATCCACAGATTCATCGTGTCGCCGCCCACCAGGTGCGTCCGCTTCATCTGTTCGCGCACACCCTTCTGCAGCGTCGGCTGAATGTTGCCCAGGAACAGATACGGCTCGCCCTTGTACTCATCCGGGAGTTTCGGATCGAAATCGGCAAAGACGTTGAGATCCGTCGTGAGCGTCGTACGGTCGTTCATATCGTCGGAATAGACGCCCTTCCAGAAGAACGTCTTGCCCGGCACGCGTTCCAGCCCTTCCACGCCGATATTGCGCGAAGTGAGGAGGTTGACATCCTCCTGGGCAAAGTCGTCGCCGACCACGCCGACAATGTTGACGGGGGTGAAATAGCTCGCCGAAAGAGCAATATAGGTGCAGGAGCCGCCCAGCATGCGGTCCACCGAGCCGAACGGGGTTTGGACTCCGTCATAGGCGACGGAACCGATCACGACAAGAGACATCTTTTGATTGTAGCGGGCGGGTCAAATCGGGGTCCCCGGAGGCGGGCCGGGTAGAATAAAGAGGTTGTCGTAGGCATGCCGATTGGTGTTCGACAAATCCCCGATGCCGTCGCCCTGATCCTGGTGATCTGGGCGCAGTGGCGTTTGACGGGATGGGCGCTGGCAAGCGATTGGACGGCCCGCGCCGCATGGCGTCCCGCCCTCGCGCATGCCTGGCGCTGGCTGGGAATCGGCTGGCTCGTCTTCGGCGTGGTGCTCGGCGTCGGCCAGATCGGCACGCTCTTCCCTCCTTCGGCCGTGCGGGACTGGGTTCGCGGCATGGCAATCGTCTACGGCCTCGGCGCCGTAGCCACGTGGCTCGTATATGAAGCCCTGCGGCGCGCCCCGGCGTTCGATCCCAAGCGGCGCCGCGTGTTGGGCGCGGCCAAGCTCTCCGCCATCGCGCTCCCTGCCGCCGTGTGCGGCTACGGCGTCTTTATCGAACGGAACGAGTTTGAAATGCGCGAAGTGGACCTGCCTGTTCCCAATCTGCCGCCCGCGCTGAACGGCTTGCGCATCGCCCAGCTCACAGACATCCATTTTTCCGCGTATCTGGGTGAGAAGGAGTTGGAACGCGCCATCGCAATGGCCAACGAGATGCGTCCCCACCTCGCCCTCTTCACGGGTGATTTCATCACCGTCCGCCGCGATCCCCTCGACCGCTGCCTTCGGCTGCTGCCCCAACTGCGCGCCGAGGCGGGGCTGTTCGGCTGCCTCGGGAATCATGAGATCATCGCCAATTGCGAGGACTATGCGGAGAAAGCGGCGGCGCGCCTGGGTATCCGGATTTTGCGCGGCCGCGCCGAACAGGTGCGCTTCGGCGATGCCGTGTTGAACTTGGCCGGCGTCGACTACCAGCGCATCGGCGGAACCTATCTTCGGGGCGCCGAACGATTGATCGCGCCCGGCGCCGTGAACCTGCTGATGTCCCACAACCCCGACGTGTTTCCCGTGGCCGCACGGCAAGGCTGGCAGGCTACCGTTGCGGGCCATACGCATGGCGGGCAGGTAAATTTCGAGCTGCTGGGCGAACATATAAATATCGCCCGGTTCTTTACACCATATGTATACGGGCTGTACCGTGAAGGGGGGTCGTCAATCTATGTCAGCCGCGGCCTTGGAACTGTGGGCGCACCCATCCGACTCGGCGCGCCGCCGGAAGTGAACCTGATCCGATTGTGCGCTACCTCATCCTGAGCGATATTCATTCGAACCAAGAAGCGCTGGTGGCCTCGCTGGCGCGTGCCTCGGGCACATGGGACGAGATTCTGTGCCTCGGCGACACCGTCGGCTATGGTGCCGATCCGAACGCCTGCGTCGAATTCGTCCGCGAAGAGGCCAAACACACCGTGCGCGGCAACCACGACAAAGCCTGCGCCGGACTCGACGACCTCGAATGGTTCAACGCCGCCGCCCGCGCCTCGGCCGTGTGGACCCAGGAAAAGCTCACCAATCAGAATATGACCTGGTTGCGGGAACTGCCGAAAGGGCCCATCCTGCTGGGCGGCTTTCAGATTCTCCACGGCTCGCCGCTGGATGAAGACGAATATCTCCTCCAGGCCCAGGACGCCCGCCAGTTGATCGGCTACCTCGACACGCCGATGTCCTTCTTCGGCCACACCCACATCCAGGGCGGCTTCATGCTCCACCGCAACGGCGTCGTGCGCATCCCCGGCGTCCCGCGCGACGAAGAAACGATGGACGTGGCCCTCGAAAACGACACGTTCTATCTCATCAACCCGGGCTCCATCGGCCAGCCGCGCGATGGCGATCCACGCGCCGCCTACGCTGTCTATGACGACGTCGAGCGGGTCATCCACTACGTGCGCGTCCCGTATGAGATCGCGGCCGCGCAGCAGAAAATCCGCGCCGCCGGGCTGCCGGAAATTCTGGCGCGCCGCTTGGGGATTGGACAGTAGGGGGCGGCGAGGTTCGCATGTGCTACATGATTGCGCTGGGTATTCCGCTTTCAGGAATCGACTCGGCTCGCGATCACTTTGGACGTTGCCTGGCCCCCGTGCCCGAACATGTCGCCCAAGCGTTTGAAAGCGAGTATGCGAGCTTTCTCCTGTCCACTGGGCATTGTGCGTGTGACGATTTTCAAGCCCCCATTCGTGCAGAGGAAATAATACGCTTGCGGCGCAAATATGCGGCGAGAGGTTGGAAGGAGAGCCGAATCGAACGGGTGCTCGATCAGCGGCGCAAGCTGGGCGGACTAGAGCGGGGAATACTGCAACGCATCGTCACGGCAGCCTCGTCTGGGCCCCTTACTCTGATGGTCTATTGGGACGACGGCCGCACAATTCCGAACGGCCCATCAGTGGAGCTTTCGGCGGAGGACTTATTAGCGAAACCTTATCTGGTGCAGGCCGGAACGAAGATTCGTATCCGCGCAGGACGATCAGAGGATCGCGCGCGCTTAGCGCTCGCGGTCCTCGCGGATCATCTCTTCAGCGGATGGGAATGGACCGGGGCTTGCGGGCTTGGTCGCCTGGAACCGTAGGACATCCTCATAAAACCTCTTCCGCTTCTCCCACTCCTCGGCTGTTGGTTCCCGAAAGAGGGCTTTCAATTCATCCTTCACCACTCCACATTACCGCCCGGTCACGCTTGCGTGCCGGCGCCCCCGCGTGCGGTATAGTCGCGAAAGAGAATCCCATGAAAATCGATCCCGCGGAAATTCAAAAACGGTTTGCGGCGCTTGACGACGACGCGCTGATGGATGTCGAACGCGACGAGTTGTCCGAACTGGCGCGGAAACTCTATGACCAAGAGTGCGCCCGCCGCGGGCTCGATGCCGAAAACGCATTGGAACAGTGGGAGGACGAAGGCGGTGAAACCGATGGCGATGCGCCCGGCGAACCGCTTGCCGGTCTCTCCGGTGCCGAAGACGAAGACGGCGAACAACCGGCCTGGATGGACGACGGTGTCTGCGTCTGCACCTTCGAGGTGACGCCCGGTTCCGCTGCCGTCGCCGACGTGGCGAAAGCACGGGCGGTCCTGCTGGCCGCCCAGATTCCCTGCTCGCTCGCAATATCCGAACTGCCCCCGGCTCGAGAAGGACACCCGCCCCGCAAGGAAGCCTCGCTCTTCGTGCCCGGGCCGCTGCATCTGCACGCCTCGGCCGTGCTCGACCGCGACCTCTTCAACGCCACCCACGAAGAGGAGTGGCAGCGCCATTTCGAAGAGATCTCCGACGACGATCTGCTCGCCCTGCGCCCGGAAATTTTCACCGCGGGCCTCCTGGACCGCGTCGCACGCATGAAGCGCGTCTATGCGAGCGAGGTCGCGCGGCGGGAGCTGAAGCTCTAAACGGCGGCCCCACCCAGCGCCGCCCGCACTTTGCGCGCCGCGGCCGGGCCGATTACGGCAGCTAACTGCTCCTCGCTCGCCTTCTTCACCGCGTCCAGACTCCCCAACTCGCGAAGTAGTTTCTGCGCCGTCTTCGGACCCACGCCCTCAATCGTCACCAGTTCGCTCGTCAGCCGCGCCGACGACCGCCGCTGGCGATGGAAGCTCACCGCAAACCGGTGCGCTTCGTCGCGAACCGTCTGCACCAGGTGGAGCACGGGGTGGAAGCGGTCCAGCACGACCGGTTCGTCTTCGGCCCCAAGCACGTAGATAATCTCCTCGCGCTTGGCAATCGACGCAAGCGGCACGTTCACCACCCCCACGCCTTCCAGCGCCTCCGCCGCGGCGTGTAACTGGCCCAGGCCGCCATCGATCAGGATCAAACCAGGCATCGGCTGGTCTTCCTCTTTCA
>CAYUZM010000027.1:12428-16755 GCA_964449665.1 uncultured Solibacteraceae bacterium | reverse complement strand
CCCCGAATCGGCATCGTCTGCCAGCAGTCCATGAAGGGTCAGGTCGAGCAGTTTGTACGCAAGTTTGTGAACGGCGTCGTTCTGCCAGCGCCGAACGGAGATCATCGCAGGAAGAAGACGAACTATTTCGAGAAAGGGTTGGTCCGCAAGTTCGCCCTAAAGAATGTCCAGTACGACTTCTTTCTCGCCGCGAACGGTTCCGTTGAAGCCTACAAGAAAGCTTGCCAGCAGGCTGTTGAGGCCCACGGCAATGGACAGAAGCTCGATCTTGCGCTGGTTCAGATAGAGGAGCCATTTCACGAGCTTGCTCCGCGAGCCAACCCGTACTTCGCGTGCAAAGTCTCGTTCCACACCCATCAGATTCCTGTTCAGGAGTTCGAGATCGAAACAACGCGACGCCCCGACAGCCAATTGATCTACGTCCTGAATAACATGGCACTCGCCACATACGCGAAGCTCAACGGCATTCCGTGGCTCCTGAAGGCGAATCCGACCATCGCGCACGAGCTGGTCATCGGGCTGGGCAGCGCCGATATTGGAGAGAGCCGCCTCGGGGAACGCGAGCGGTTCGTGGGCATCACCACCGTTTTCAGCGGCGACGGCAACTACTACCTATCCAATTTGTCGAAGGCGGTGTCGATGGATGATTACCGCGCCGCCCTTCTCGAATCCCTGCGGGCCACGATCTTGAAGGTCCGCAGTGAGATGAACTGGCAGCCCAGGGACACCGTTCGGCTGGTGTTCCATGCGACGTTCAAAAAGTTCAGCGGCGACGAAGTGCAGTCGATTAAGGACCTCGTGTCGGGCCTCGGCGACTACGACGTCGAGTACGCCTTCCTTCAGATGAACGAGCAGCACCCGTACATGCTGTTCGACAAGAGTCAGGGCGGCGTACCTGACTACGAGTCAAGAGGGACCAAGGGGAGCTATGCACCAGCCCGCGGGCAATACCTCGAGCTGGGTAATCACGAAGTGCTGCTCTCGCTGACCGGCCCCAGAGAAGTCAAACGTCCGGAGGACGGGACACCGCGTCCCTTGCTTCTCAACCTCCATCGCGATTCAACGTTCACGGACATGACCTACCTGACGCGACAGGTCTTCGCGTTCGCCAGCCATTCGTGGCGCACCTTCCTCCCGTCGTCAGTCCCGGTGACAATCCAGTATTCGAATCTGATCGCAAACTCCCTTGGTCACCTCGCGTTGATGGAACGCTGGAATCCCGAAGTCATGCTCGGCCGCATTGGGAAGACGAGGTGGTTCTTGTGACCGTGACTTCGGAATTTCTCTTGGCCGACGCCCGCGCCGCACTCAGAAGGCGATTGGCGGATACTGATCGAACGGAATTGAGCCGAGCGTTCGCCGCGTGGCTCCTGCGGGAGCCGCCTTTCAAAACAGAATTTGCGGAGCTCGTAGCTACTGCCGCCAAACGAAGGGGCGCACAACAGGATTTCCAGACGGTTGCGATTCTTGGATACGCGGCCGAAGCTGGTTTGCTCGAAGGCACGCAAGTCGATGCGCTCAAACAGGGACTCCGTCGTCAGGCCGGGCGAGAACCTGTCGTTGACGGAGTGCCCATGGCGTTTTGTCAGGACGCGGTCGGCGTCCTCGGCGTCGCTCTGGGCGTAAAGGCGGTTGCGGACGGGCAGATCACTTCCGATGTTATACGGTGGACTGCGCGCTTTCTGAAGGCGAGCTACGACATGGAGCGCGCCGAAGATTGGCACCGTTGCCTGTTCGCGGCTGCGGATCACCAGTTGGGCAGCCCGCAGAACCTTGCGGTTCCTCCATCGGCGGTCGTGGCCGATTTGCGCACCGCGCTCGTGGCCCGAGGCGTCCTGAACGACGAAGTGCTCGCGGCGGAGGACTCAGATCAGACGCTCCGATTGGCACTGACGGAATCGCAGGCCGACTTGCCGATTGACCGCGCCGTGCTGCGCCTCGCTGCCACGGAATTCGTAGTCCGAAACGCGGCACCCATTCCGGGAGGCAAGTCCAAGCCCGCAGGAATCGCAGGTTCGCTGTCCAAGAGGGATGCCAGCGTTCACGAGGTTGTCGGGAAAGACCTCTTCAATAGCCATACGAATGCGGAGATCATGAGGGACGTGAACGTGAAGAAGCGCCTTCGGGCTGAATGCCAGCTTGCGTCCAACGACGCGATCAAGCGCTGTCTGGACCGCATCAGGGAGACGAAAGGATATCCGCTCTCGCGCGAGGTCACAAAAAAACGGGCGATACAGAATCAGACAACGGGCAAGAACGGTCAACGCCGTCTGTCTTAGGTCAATCCTTTCAATTACTTCCCCGGCCAGAAACGGTCAATTCCGACTTGCCCGATTTGGCCGTCAACATCGAAGTAACGCCTTCAATCAACAACATAATTCACGGGCAATGTTCTGACCGTCGCGACCGCCCAGATGATGGAACCGAGCACAGAAAATGCCGGTTTCAAAACTACTATCCGTGGCGCAGGTTGGCGCGAAACTCCAGTGTGCACCGTCTACTGTCCGAAAGCTGATTTCCGACGGCGAACTCCGCGCTTCGCGCATCAGCAGCCGGACAATAAGGATCGCGGCCGCTGACCTTCAGGCTTACCTGGATCGTCGCGCCAATACCTCTGTGCCCTCCGGGGCGTCCGCAGGAACCAACGGGGTCACACGATGACCAGTGAGCTCCTGACCGCGATCCTGGCCGAACGTATCATGGGCTGGACCGTCGGCCCCGACCGCTACACGATGGGCAATCGCGGTTGGACGCCGCGCTGGCGATTTCAACCCGCTGAAAAGCTCGAAGACGCTTTTCGGCTCCTGGAGGTGGCTGCGCCACAGGAGTACAGCATTTGCGGCGACGCCAACGGAAGTATCCACGTCCGCGTTCGAATCAACGGTAGTGCGGGCGAAGCATGCGGAACCTCCAAACCGCTCACGATCACCCAGGCGATAGCGCGCGCGGCCGGAATTGAGGTCGAGCCATGACCGCCACGCCGGTCAACGCGAATGCCTCGCGCGAAGCGACCGTGTTTCTCGAATCTCTGTTTGCCGGTAAGCCTGACGAGCTACACCTCTTGCTTTGGACGCTTCCGGAGAAACAGTCGAACTGGTTTCAGAACGTCGAGAGCGCGATTCAGTTTGCCGAATCAATGGGCCAGCATGATCTCTATGTGGGCGTCGGACTCTCCGGCCAAGACTACGGACCCTCGCGCCGTTGCCCTTCGCAGGAAGTGGCTGGCATCGTCGGTCTGTGGGCCGACCTCGACCTGAAGT
This sequence comes from uncultured Solibacteraceae bacterium, assembly GCA_964449665.1. Classification (GTDB taxonomy): domain Bacteria; phylum Acidobacteriota; class Terriglobia; order Bryobacterales; family Bryobacteraceae; genus JAFLBB01. Next base: position 13,495 of record CAYUZM010000027.1, on the reverse strand, counting down.
CAGACGCACATCCAAAGGCGGCGCTCCCGGCGACCATCGAGGAGGCGATCAAGATCCTGCCGGAGCAGCTTCCACCTACGTTCGTGATCCGGACTGGAAACGGCGCACATGCGTGGTGGCTATTCCGAGAGCCGCTGATCTTTGCGTCTGACGAGGAACGCCGAGATGCCGGAAACTTCGCACTCCGCTGGCAGTCGCTTCTCCGTCTCAATGCAGCAGCGCATGGCTGGTCGTTTGATCGTCTTGCGGATCTCGCCCGAGTGCTTCGAGTCCCCGGAACCCAGAACTGTAAGAATCCGTCGAGCCGGAAACCGGTCGAGATCTTCACCGAGACCGACCGGCGGTACAACCCAAGCGACCTCGCCGAGTACCTCGAAGATCAGGAGATACCGGACGATGAAACCCAGGAAAGAGTCGCGCAAGCGTGGAAGGCGAAGTTCTCAGACAAGCCCTTGGCCGTCGATCCGAGCGCCACTGTGTCCGATGAACTCTTGGGCCGGTATATGGACTCAGATCCGCGGTTCAAGAAGACCTGGCTCCGCCAGCGGGAAGACTTGAAGGACCAGTCGCAGTCCGGCTATGACTTGGCCCTGGCGAATTTTGGTTTCGAGAAAGGCTTGTCGGAAGAGCAAGTGGTGGAACTAATCATCCACCACCGTAGAATCCACAGCCAACGACCACGAACCCGGCTCGACTACTTTCAGCGGACCATCGCTAAGGCATTCAGGCGCAACGAGGACAACAATCCCTGTAGCTCGTTTGGTGCTCCTGCTCATGAGGCTGCTGGCCAGCCGCCGCCGCAAAGGCCAGATACTGCGACCGCGCGGGCACTGCTGTGTGAGCAGATCTCGAACGCCATTGGCGTCCGCGTGCTCAGGATCGTCAAGATTGGCGGCCAGGAGCCAACCTACCGGGTGGAGCTTGAAGCCGCCAGAGTCGGATTCCCCAGCGTCGACAAGCTCGTTGGGCAGGAGATTTTCGGGCTCAATATTACGAGCACGGTTGAGCACTTGGTCCCGCGAAATCCCGGAAAGGTGTGGGAACCGGTCGCCCCAATGAGTGCGAAC
>CAYUZM010000027.1:0-12418 GCA_964449665.1 uncultured Solibacteraceae bacterium | reverse complement strand
GAGAGTGGTACGCCGACGCGTGGAAACGGCCGTTGGGCGGCGGGGGTTCAGGATCAAGAGTGGAAGCGCGGTGGGGCACTTGGGCCCGCGAATGCCGGGAAAGGTCTGGGACCGGGTCGCTCAGGTCAAGCTGAATGCCTTGACCGTCGAGGACGGTGGCGACGAATCGGATCTTGTGGGTGCCGCGAAGATGTACGTCGAACGCTATCTCTCCGAGACGCCGTTCATCGACGCGGAGGAAGAGCAGCCATATCAGACTCGTTTCAAACCCGCAGTCTACGAGGGACAGATTGCGATTCGCTCGCATGACCTGCAACAGCACATCAACAAGGCGTGGGGCGAGAATCGGGCGATCAAGGAGGTGACCGCGATGCTTTCGGCCCTCGGCGCATCGAGCACTCGACTCAAGCGGACGCGGTTGCGGGACCAGAGCCGGTGGCTGTTGCCATCGAGCGAATTCGCTCCCGAGAGCAACACCGGCACCAGCGGAGGGACGGACGATGCCAAATCATCCTGACGTTGAGGAAGCCCTGAGTGCGATTGGTCAACGGGATCACTCCATCACTGGGGAGTACCGGATCTTCGGACCACCGGGCACCGGCAAGACCACCAACATAACCCGGCAGATCCGCCGCGCCGTCGAACGATTCGGTAGCCACTCCGTGTTGGTGACGAGCTTCTCACGTGCGGCGGCCGCGGAGCTCGCCGGCCAGGATCTCCCTGTCAGTTCTGATCGTGTTGGGACTCTCCACTCGCATTGCTGGCACGCCCTGGGACGTCCCGCAATTGCGGAAGTGCATGTTGAGGAATGGAATCGGGCGAATCCTCACCTGCGGATCACTGCCGCCAAGAAGGACCGGAAGCTGGACGGCGAGGAATCCGACGAGGAGTCCGTCGACGACGCGCATAGCGGCGACTACTGGCTGGGTGAGTTGAATCGTTCGCGGGGGATGATGCGGCCTGTCGAGGTTTGGCCGGCAGCCCTCCGTGAATTTTCCGCCAAGTGGAGCCGTTACAAGGCCTCGTGCAGGCTGATGGACTTCTGCGACTTGATCGAGATCGCAATGCGGGAGATCCGCATCGCTCCGAAGAACCCTGACGTCATCTTCGCCGACGAAGCGCAGGACCTCAACCCGATGCAATTGGCGCTGGTGCGACGGTGGGGTGAGAACGCGCAGTACTTCATCATCGCGGCTGACGACGACCAAACCATCTATAGCTGGTGCGGCGCGACGCCGGATGCGGTGTTGGACCCCGAGATCCCCGACGACCACAAGATCATCCTCAAAGAGAGCCATCGAGTGCCGCGCAATGTCCATGCGCGCGCGAACCGGTTGATCCACCAGGTCACCCGCAGGCAGGAAAAACTCTACGAGCCGCGCCCGGACGACGGCTTGTGTATGCACCTGTCGCGGGGCGGCTATAAATCGCCCGAGTACTGGATTCTCAAAACGATCATGCAGCACTTGGAGAGCGGGCAGAAGGTGATGCTGCTGGCGTCGTGCTCCTACATGTTGCATCCGGTGGTCGCGGTACTGCGGCAACAAGGCATCCCCTTTCACAACCCGTACCGGAAATCCCATGGCTTCTGGAACCCGCTGCGGCGTGGACGGAACGGTTCCTCGGTGAACCGGATTGTCTCTCTGCTTGGCGACCATCCGTGGACGCACCGCGACCTGAAGTTGGGGACCGAGTGGCTCAAGCCGAAAGGAACGCTCAGGCCGGGCGCCAAGACCTTGATCGCGGAAGCCGATGATTCTCTCCCTGTGACGACCGAGCGGCTCCATGAATTGTTCGAGTGCTCGGCGGCTGAGTCTCTGCTGGCAGCCTCCAGCGATTCCCGGCAGCTACTCCAATGGTGGTCCCGGCGCGTCGCACCAGCATTCCATGGTCGCGTGCAATTTCCGCTTGCCGTCGCGCTCGCTCGCGGGCCAAGCGCGTTGGAGGAACCGCCCCGCGTCACCGTCGGAACCATCCATTCGGTGAAGGGCGGGGAGGCGGATGTCGTCTTTCTCTTTCCAGATCTGAGCCCAGCCGGTGACGCTGCCTACCTGCGGCACGGACCCCAACGAGACTCCATACTCCGGCTCTTCTACGTGGGAATGACGCGTGCCAGGCACACTCTGTACGTCTGCCAGAGAGAATCCTCGATGGCAGTAGTGATCTGAATGCAAGTGATTGAATACATGGGACTTGATTGATGCTTTTGAACGACGGTAACCTTCAGGCGCTGACTGGAGGCTTACGATTGAAAATACGAATTCAGCACCCCGGCGTTCACGAGCGAACGGATCGCGGGGGCTCGTACTGGTATTTCCGCTACTGGGAAGATGTCCTGCAGGCGGATGGCACGACGAAAGCCATCCGGAAATTCAACACTATCGGTCCGAGCAAGGGCGAGAACAAGCTCACGAAGAAGCAGGCGGAAGTTGAGCGCGACAAATTCCTCGCGAAGATCAACAAGCCGACCGTGCAATTGAAGATTGCTGACGGACTGGCGCTCTTCAGCAAGGTGGTCGAGAAATACCGGGCGGCGCACGTCGAAGCCGAGGTCGCCGGACACTTCCTTCTGGCGAAGCCGACCCGAGAGAAGTACATCATTCACCTCGAGCAGCGCATCGTCCCCCAATGGGGCGCGCGCCGGTTATGCGAAATCCATCCTGACGAAGTGCAGCAGTGGCTGTTTGAGACCTGTGATTCCTGGCACATGATGAACGACCTGCGAGGAATCATGTCCGGCATCTACACGAAAGCCGAGGAGTGGGGCTACTGGCCGGAAGGACGCCGCAACCCAATGTCGCGCGTCAAGATCGGGGAGAAGTGGACCGTGCGGCCGGAGCGGATTCTCACGGAAGATGAGACGGTCAAGGTACTGGCGCGATTGAGCGACCCCAACTTGCTCATCATCGAAACCGCGCTCGCCACCGGCGCGCGCATCTCCGAAATACTGGGCCTGACGTGGCAGCACCTCGATCTCAACGAGGGCGTGATCCGCATTGTGCAACGCAACTGGCGAGGCGACATCGACGATCCCAAATCGAAGACCAGCAAGCGGCCCCTTACGTTGGGCAACTTGGCGGACCGGTACCGCGTCAAGGCCACCGCAGACAAAGCTCAGCCGGACAAATGGGTCTTCACCCGAACGGACGGCACAGGCCTGCCGCTGTGGGATTCCGGAGTGCGGCAAGCGTTGAAGAAGGCGGCGGCCGCCGAAGGCTGCGACTTCCCGGGCCTCGGACCCCATTCCCTTCGGCGTGCCTACATCACCTGGGTCCAGGAAGCCGGCGGATCAAGCATCGAGGCCTCGAAGATGGCTGGCCACAGCACGGTACGGATGACCGAGGGCTACACGAAGATCCAACTCAACCGGCAAGCCGATCTCACGCGCCGAATTCAAGAGCGGCTGGCGAGCGCGGGCGAGAAGCTTACCGGCGAGCCCGACACCGACTGCGAGACACCCGCACAGCCTTCACCCAAGTTCGCCGAGATGGATGCCACCGTCACCGGACCCCAAACCGTCCACTAAGCGCACGCCCAGTCCGAACCGAGAGTAGCAGGACTATTGGCCGTTCGCGTAGTTGGAACCGCCCCTGGCGCTATGCTAACTTCCATGTGTGCCAAAGGATACGACGAGCCTCGAAGTGCTTGATGCGCGCCAACTCAGACGCATCGAGGCGACGCACCGCGGCTTCCTGTATCAGCATCTATTCGCCGCCGGGTGTCTGCTCAGAGGAACGTCCGAAGTGGAAAGCATTGTGGTGGAACACGATGAAGACCTTGAACTCGTGACGGGGCAGCGTCACATTTACGCACAAATCAAGACCCGGACGGAAACCCTCCTTGCAGGCGAGCTCGATGGATTCTTCTCTCGCGCGCGCGACCTGGCCGCAGCTCACGCAAACGGTGCCAGGCCTGGCTCCGCGGAATTCTGGCTGGTCACCAACGCGGCAGTATCCGGCGGCCTCGCATCGCGGCTGGCTGCCGAAAACATTGCGCTGTGGTCTCCGCATACCGTCTCTCGCGACGAGCCGCTTTTCCCACCACCTCATGTCGACGTGCCTGCAAGCTTTGGGTGGTGCGCGAAAGCGGCGTCGCAAATTGCACTGACGCGACTCTCTCCGGAAACGCTGGTTTGGAAGCTCGCCGCCGTGGTGGCCTACCGCTCCGCGGGGCTCGAAGGCGGACACAGGATCGTTACTTCGGAGCTGGCCGCGCTCTTTGAGCTGTTCGCTGCGCAACTGCACCGCTTCCCCGAAAGCCCCGCCACTTACCGGGCACAGGAGGAAGAGCCGCAACTGGGGGTGGAGGAACGGGTCCTGCTCGTAGGGTCGGGGTCAGGCGCGGGCAAAACCGCCTGGGCTTCCCATTGCGCCCGGAATAGCGGCGCGGCGATTGTCTATTTGGAGGCGGCTGGCTTGCCTGACGCCGCCGTTGCGAGTTCACTGCTTCGGGAAGCCGTCGCGCAACTCACCTCACGGTCCGGGATGGACGCAAAAGACGTGATCCAGCCGGGCGCATCGGGAATCGAGGGCCTCCGGGGCGTGGACCTACTCGCAAATCGCGCGCGCGTCCGGCCCATTGTCGTAGTGGATAACGTCCATATGGTGACGGCAGGAACAATCCGGAAGATTGCCACGGCCCTCGCGTCCTGCCGCCTTGTGCTCCTGGGGCAGCCCGCACCCGTCGCGGCGGAACTCGAAGAGCTGCTCGGGATCACGGCGGTCACGCTCAACGGCTGGTCGCTTGTGACGATAGCGGCCGAGTTTGAGTCGGCACAGGCGCCGGTTGATCCCACGACGGCAGAGAGGGTGCGGAAGTTGACTGGCGGCGTACCGCGCTTTGTGAACAATGCCGCAGCGCTGACGCAAAGATTCTATTCCGGAGATGCCGAGGCCTTCTGTAGTGCGGTCGAATCGTCGGCCAATACCACGCGCACAGCCCAGGAGCTGATTTTGCGTGAAAGCTTCAACCGGCTATCGGCCAACGCACAACTTGCCATCGCTTTGATTTCGCTCGCCCGGTTTCCGCTTTCAGAGAGCGAGTGCCTGGATTTTCTGTCCGCGCACGGGAGTTTCCGCTTGACGGCCGCGGCGGCGGGGGCGATAAGGGAGCTGCGCGATTGGGGTGTGGCCCAACGCCTGATGTCGGGCGAACTCGTGACCCATGACGCTTTTGTCGTTATGGCCTCGGCACTGTTTGAAACGCTAGAGGCCGACGTCAAAATGGCGGCGAAGCAGAAGCTCGCGGCCATCGTGGAGAAGTCAGTCGCACCGGGCCAGGTGGCTCGGCTGATGGTCTATTGCCGCCTACTTCCGCAGATTGGACGGGTGGAGGTCCTGGCCGATATTGCGAGCTCGCTCAGCGAGCACATCCACGAGCAGGGCCGGTCGGCAGATCTTGAGATGGTCCTGGAAGATGTCCTCGTCTCCTCCGAGGTGGCGCCTATGGACAAGTTCATGGTGGCCGACACGCTCGCGCTTTGGGAGTTCCACCAGCCGGACAAGTCCAGATTCGTGAAACTCGTGCAGATTATGGAGCAACTTGCGAAGGCGCACGATCTGAGCGGCGATACGCCGTCGCGCCTAGCGATGAAGCAGATGCTGGTGGCATCGCTCAACGGCGAAGCCGCCGGAATCAGGCTTTATTCGGCCAAATCACTTGCGCTTGCCGATAGTCCTATGCTGCGGCGGATCGCGATCTACAACACGGCCACCGCCTGGTATATGGCCGACAAGCCGGAAGAGACGCTGCACATTACCGAGCAGCTGATAAGCGAATACTACGCTGTGCTGCATTTGACAGACAAACAGGTCGTCGCCGTCAGCGCCAAGGCGTTATCGGACGCGTTGGACCCCGATTTCGACACAATGGACGAACTCAAGCGCCTTGCGGACACGCTCGACTTGCGGGCGCGCGCACTGAACGATATGGGGCTTCAGTCTGGACTGTGCCGCTTGCACGCGATGAAGTTCTATCAAATCGCGCACATGCCGATGTCGCTGATGAAAGTCGGTCAGGACGTGGTGGACGAATGCCTCGGAATGCTCGGCGATCCGCAGGAGGCGCGGCGGGTCATTGAGACACTGCTCCTCCCGATCGTACAGGAATACCGGCTGGTGGAATACGTCGTCCCGGTGAAGGCCCAATATGCTGTGGTACTCGCCTACTGCGGGGAAATAGAACCGGCGCGGCGGCTGATCCGTGAGCTTAGAGCGTTCGCGGTTTCCGATTTCCGCCGCAACGAGTTGGAGAACCAGACTCGCCTCATTGAAAGAATCGCGGTGGAACAGCCGTTTATCGCCAGGCCGAGCATCGAGGCGAACGTACCCAAGGTGGGACGGAATGAACGCTGCCCGTGCGGCTCAGGCAAGAAATACAAAAAGTGCCACGGTGCGTGAGCTTGATGGTTACGGAAAAGCGGGATTTCCGGAAGGCCGCTGAGTTGGCCTGTTCCGCTGCTTTCAGCGGTAGCCGACCGGAATCAGCAAGTTCGCATTCAGTCGTCGTGGCGAGGAGTGTCGGATCTTCCCTTTACGACGCTGCGACTCTGGACCTGCAACCCGCCATTCGCAAGTCAGATGTACGGTGAACGCCCACATGGCTCATGCAATGGCCACCGCATCAATGGTGCGCTGATCTCAAACGCGCATGAGTTCTGCCAGACCACGGGAAGATGGGCATCATCCTTATATGGAAATCATTTGTCGTCTGCTCCAGCAGACGACAATCACCACAGCCTGCAACCGCGCGCGTGAAAGCACGCGGGGTGCCAGCCCAGGTGTGGAGTCCTGGAGTCCGCGTGGAGTCCAGACGCCCAAAATACGCCCCGTGGAGTCCACCGGCGTCCACGGCGTGATACGCTAAGTCTTGTGTTTCCGTCGTTCCTGCCTGCAAGTGATTGATATTTCTTAAATGGCATGGAAGAGGTCAAGGGTTCGAATCCCTTCAGGTCCACCAACTATCCGCCTAGGCTCTCCGCCAACAATGGGGGACACCCCGAATCCCAGACCATCACCCTTCGGCGTTCCAGCCCTTCCTCATTTCTAGCGTGCGTTCTCGCGGACGTGGCGGCCGACGCGATCTTCCTCCGGACCGATGTAGTGATACTGTTCGGCCCATTGCAGGCCGTAGCGCTGCGCGATTTCGCGGTCGCGGTTCAGCACAAACTCGCGGATGTAGTTGCGGTTGGCCTCGCCGTCGCTCGAGCCGAGCAGGGGAAGTCGCTTGCCATCGCGATTCAATTGCTGGCGCAGCCGCGCGCCATTCTCTCCGGCCGGCCCTTGGGCCTTGTTTTCGAGATTGACGTCGATCTTGCGCTCCACGGTGGAGGCGATATCCACCACGCGATTTACCCGCTGCTGGAACCGTGAGAAGTAGTATTTCTCGCGGACGCCATGCGGTTTCAGGCCCGCCGCAAAATGCTCCGGATAGTCCTTGCTTCCACCCGCCATCCAGCAGGCGGCCTCGACGCAGGCCGCGGTCACGTAGTGGTCCGGGTTCTCTTCGTAGTGGCCCCAGGGGTCGTAACTGATCACGGTGTCGACCTTGAGGAGGCGAAACAGAAAGATGAATCGCTGCCGGAGTTCCGAACGGGCGATGTTGTCCATCATGTGGTTGTTGTAGTTGAGGTCGAATGCCTGCTTGCATCCGAACAATTTTGCGACGGCGTTGTTGTCGCGTTCGTTGGCGGTGACGGTTTCGGCGTACCACCCTGGGCCGGCCATGTCGTCGTTGGTGACGCGGATGAGGAAGGCCGTATAGCCTTCGTCGATGAGCTTGAAGGCGGTGCCGGCGGCGAAGATCGGAATATCGTCGGAGTGGTGCTGGATGAGCGCCAGCACTTTGCCGTTGTGCGGCTTTCCGGCGGCCGCGCGCTCGATGACGACGCCGCCATGATCGTCGTAGGAGTCGGGCGCCGGGCGCAGTTGCGTTTGTTGTTGTGCCAGGGCGGATGCGCCTTGCGCGAGAGCGCCCAAGAAGAGACGGCGATGCATGAGTTGCAGTATAGAACGGAGCCGTAGCGAATTGACGTGAGAGGGTGCGTGGCGAATTGACGTGAGAGGGTGCGTGGCGGGTTGACATGAGAGTATTCGCGGCCGGGCCGCCATCGCGCCCAAACAGGGCCGCTTCGGCTCGGTCCGCGCGCCAGTACAATGATCAGGACGAATTGAGCAGGGCATGAACGTAACCACCAAATTTCTTCCCCTCTTGCTGCTGGCGGCGAGCGTGAACGCCGAGACGATCCACATCGAATCCCCACTCGCTCCGCCCGGCTGGGCGCTTGCCGAGCGAGCGCTCATCCGCGAAAACGAGAATGCAGCCGCCGAGTTTGCCGCCAAGTATGTCGACCCGCGAGGCCACTTTCGGGGCGTCGAGCGATGGGGCGGAAACGACGGTCCGGACGACGTCATGGAAACCTTCAACAATTGGCCGCTGGCTCACGCGCTTGGCTCCGGCGACCGGATGCTCCAACTGTATGACCGCATCTGGGAAGGCCACCTCGATCAGTTTCAGCGCGCCAAAGCGCCCAGCGCCGAGATGGCGCGCAATGGCATGTACTGGCGCGAGTTTGTGACGGCGTTCGATTGGGAGCACAACGGTGAAGGCCTGGCGCCGTTCTATCACTACGGACTTTCGCGCCCGCGCGACACGGCCTACCGGCAGCGCGCCGTGCGTTACGCGGGCTTCTACAACGGCGACGATCCACAGGCGCCCAATTACGACAAGCAGTATAAGATCATCCGCAGTTTGCACAACGGCAGCCGCGGACCCAAGCTCACACCCGCCACCGTCTTCGACTGGGGCGGCGAGGCCGAGCAAGGATCCGACCGCCATACCCGCTACAAGACGGCGGCGAGCATCAAGGGCGATCACCCGCTGAACCTCTGCGCGACCACGCTGGGCATGAATGCGTTTTTGCTCACGCGCGATCGCAAATACGCCGACTGGGTGCTCGAATACACCGATGCCTGGCGCGAGCGCATTCTCCAGAACGGCGGCAACACGCCCACCAACATCGGCCTGGATGGAACCATCGGCGGCGAATGGGGCGGCAAGTGGTATGGCGGAACGTTCGGCTGGAACTTCGATCCGTCGAGCGGTTCGCGCAACTACTACATGCGCGGTGTGCGCCTCGCGATGGGCAACGCCTTCCTACTCACCCACGACCCGAAATACTTTGAACCTCTGCGTCGCCAGCTTGAAAACCTCTATGCCGCGAAGAAGGTGGAAAACGGCCGGACGCTTCTGCCGAATAAGTATGGCGAAAACGGCTGGTACGGTTACGGGGCCAATGAGCACCTCGATGTGCAGCGCGATCTGTACCTCTGGTCGATGGACAAGCGCGATCTCGAGCACCTCGGCAAGGACGGCTGGATTCAATTTCTGCTGGGCAACCGGGCTGGCTACCCGGAGGAGTCGCTGCGCCAGGCGCTGGGCGGCCTGCGCCGGCGGGTGGCCGGGCTCCGCGCCGATCTCTCGACGCCCGATTCGCGAGCGCTCGATGGCGCGCAGCGCTACAACCCCGTGGTCACCACGCCGCTGATCAATCTGATGAATGGCGGCAATGAACCGGGAACGTCGGGCAGCCTGATTCATACGCGATTGCGGTACTTCGATCCGGACCGCCGCCGGGCCGGCGTGCCGGAGGACGTCGCCGCGCTGGTGGATACGATTGAGGACGCTTCCGTGGGCGTCACGCTCGTGAATGTCAGCCAGACCAAGGAACGCACCGTCATTGTGCAGACGGGCGCGTATGGCGAACACACCGCGACTACCGTTACCTCCGGGGGGCGCACGTGGACGGTCAACGCTCCGTGGTTTACCGTCCGGCTTGCGCACGGCGCGGGCGCACGGCTTCAGATCGGCATGCGACGCTATGCGAACGCGCCGTCCCTCGACTTCCCCTGGGACCGCTAGCGATTGCCCGAAGGCGGATTGCCGGCAGCGAGCCGCGCGGGTCCTGCGGGATGTTCGCGACGACGGCGAATCGGGATCAGGCGATGATGGCTTTCACAACCTCGCCGTGGACATCGGTGAGCCGAAAATCACGGCCGGCATAGCGGTAGGTGAGCTTGGTGTGATCGAAGCCGAGCTGGTTGAGGATGGTCGCATGAAGGTCGTGGACGTGGACCTTGTTCTCGACGGCCTTGAATCCGAAATCGTCGGTGGCGCCGTAGGCGATGCCGCCTTTGATGCCGCCGCCGGCCAAGAGAGCCGTGAAGGCGGGCGGGTTGTGATCGCGGCCGCAGCCGAGTTTTTCCAGGCCTGAGTTCTGAATCATCGGCGTGCGACCGAATTCGCCGGTAATGACGATCAGAGTTTCGTCGAACAGGCCGCGGGCCTTGAGGTCGTCGACGAGCGCGGCGATGGGGCCATCGGACTGGCGCGCCAGTTTGGCGTGGATGCGGATGTCGTCGTGGTGGTCCCAGGGCTGGAAGTTGCCGAAGTAGATCTGCACCATGCGGACGCCGCTTTCGACGAGGCGTAGCGACATCAGACAGCCGCGGCCGAAATCGGAAATGTCGTAGCGGCGGCGAACGTGTTCGGGTTCTTTGCGGATATCGAACAGGCCGGCCGCTTCGGTTTGAAGGCGGAAGGCGGACTCCATTGAATGGACGGCGCCTTCCAGTTGCGGCTGGTCGCCGAGGCGCTGCAGGTAACGGCGATTCAGTTGATCGATGAGACCGAGCTGCTGCTTCTGTTCGTCCACGCTGAGTTCGGAGTTGCGCAGATGGCGGATGAGTTTTTCCGGTTCGACTTCCTGGTTGTGGATATGAACGCCCTGGTACGTGGACGGCATGTAGCCGGCGCTCCACAACGAGGAGCCGAGGACGGGGAATCCGGGGCAGAGGACGATGAATCCAGGAAGATTCCGGTTCTCGGTGCCGAGTCCATAAGTGAGCCAGGCGCCCATTGAGGGACGGCCCGGAAGCTGATGGCCGCAGTTCATCAGTTGCAGCGAAGGGCCATGATTGCCGTTGTCGGTATGCATCGAACGGATGACGCAGAAATCGTCGATTCGCTCAGCAATCTGGGGGAAGATCTCGCTGACTTCGAGGCCGGACTGGCCGTGTTGCTTGAACTCCCACGGGCTGCGCATCAGAGTGCCGCTGGCGCGGTCCGTGCGAATCTTCGGGCCGGGCATGGGTTCGCCGTCGTGCTTGGCGAGAGCGGGCTTGGGGTCGAACGTATCGACCTGCGACATGCCGCCATTCATAAACAGGAAGATGACGTGCTTGGCTTTCGGTGTGAAGTGCGGCCTTCTCAACGGGTCGGCCTGCAGCATGCCTTGAAGGGCGGAAAGACCGAATCCGCCGCCGAGAGTCTGGAGAAATTTGCGCCGTGGAGTCATGTCAGTTCACGCTCGAGAATTCGCTGGAGCCCAGAAGGGCTTGTAGGTATTTTGGCCAGGCGTTGGGGCCGGCCGAGGTGAGGAATTCGGTCCCGAGTTTGATCTCGCTCGCGTCGGGAGGGCGGGAGAAGATGAGCTTGTAGGCCTGCTCGATCCGCTCTGCGCCGCCGCCGGCCTCCTTGCCAAGGCGCTCGTCCAACGCTTTCGCCTGCTTTGTGATGAAGCCGCTGTTGAGCCAGTAGAGGCCTTGCAGCGGACCGGTGGTGATGGCGCGTTCGTCAGCCGTTCCATTGGCATCGGGGAAGTCGAAGAGGGCCATGGCGGGGTCGAGGCGCGTACGGCTGACGGTGAGATAAAGAGACCGGCGCTTGTTGTCATCGGAGAGGGCGGCGGAAGGGCCGCCCACCTTGGTGTCGAGTTGACCGGTGATGGCGAGCACCGAGTCGCGAAGGGTTTCCATCTCCAACCTGTGGTGGATGGGGAAGTGGCCGAGGAGTTTGTTGTCGGGATCGGCATCGGCGTTGGGCCCGGCGGCGCGGCCGTAGGCGTTGGAGAGGAGGATTTCGCGGTGGAGATTCTTCAAGCTCCATCCGCCGGCAATGAAGCGCGCGGCAAGTTCGTCGAGCAGTTCCGGGTGCGTGGGGCGCTCGCCCATGCGTCCGAAGTTGGAAGGCGTGCGAACCAGGCCCTTGCCGAAGTGCCCCTGCCAGACGCGGTTCACGATGACACGCGCGGCGAGAGGGTGGTTGATGACGTCTTCGGCGAATTGCGCGCGCCCGGAGCCTTCGCGGTAGGGCTCGGGCTCGCCCGCGCACAGCACTTGCAGGAAGCGCCGGGGGGCCAGTTCGCCGGGCGTGGAGGGGTCGCCGCGCAGGGCGATGTTTACGTCGGCGGGCTTGTCGGCATCCTTCACGGCGTGGAGGAACGGGTACAAGGGCGGGAGTGCGCTTCGAGCCGCTTGCCGTTGGGCGCGAAGTTTGTGCACGTAGCTCTTGGTGAACCCGCAGAGGATACGGTCGATCTGTTTCGGGCAGTAGTAGTAACCGCCGCCAGCGGCCTTGAATA
>CAYUZM010000026.1:8962-16866 GCA_964449665.1 uncultured Solibacteraceae bacterium | reverse complement strand
ATGGCATCCGGCCTTGTCAACGGGGACACGGTGTCCAGCGTCGCCACCGGCACTGCGGTTTCCCGCGCGGCATTCCGTGCGAACATCGCCGCCGCGGGCGCTTCCACATAGACCACACGCACCCGCGCGCCATACGCCGTGAACAGGTCTACCAGCGGCCCGCGCATTTCGCGGCTCAGATTGGTCGCGTTCCACACAAACCCCTCGCCCGCGCGCAGATGCTCACGAGCACGCTCCCTCGCCGCCTGCACAACCGTACCCTGGTTGCCCGATGCCCCCGCGCCTGTCTCCTCCCGGATCGCGTCCAGCGACACCATTGGCAAGTGCGCCGCGTGACGGCGAATCCAGGTGTCCTTCCCCGCCCCCGGAAGCCCCGACATCAGAATCGCTTCGCATCTGGCATTCTCGTGTACAAGATAGTTCGCATCGCGGCTCTCGCTGCGAATGTATTCGAACCGGCTCGCGTGAGAAGGAAAACTCCTCGGCCCCCGCCAGCAATTCATCTCCCGGCAAAACAGCTCGAACAGATCGAGATGCGCCAGCAGCTCTCGTTGATCCGCGCACACACGCCCCAGCAGATCCGCGCGCGCCAGCACGGTTAACAGGTCGCATCGAACTGTCTGGCTGATGCGGAACAACGTCCGCTCGAAATCGACCCGGTCGAGCAGATGAAACGGAATCTGGTGTTGCCTCACGAGCGCGCAAACCATCTCCCGTTCGGCAAACCCGGTGCCCTGTTCCCAGAGAATCCGGCGCGCCTGAATCGCGCCCCGCGCCGAGTGGCCGCGCGAGGTGATGCGCCCTTCTTCCATGCGCGTGCAGGCCGGCTTGGCCACATCGTGCAGCAGCGCCGACGCGAAGAGAATCTCGCGATCCGTCTCGCTCATCTCGCGCCACTCCGCAAGGCCCGCCATCGCCTCGCACACCATCCGCACGTGTGTCCAAACGTCGCCCTCCGCATGAAACACCGCGTCCTGCGGACACCCCTTCATCGGCTCCAGCCAGCTGCACTGCTCAACCACTCGTTCCCACTGCAAACGCCACTCTGGTGGCGCGGGTACGGCAAAAGGAATCCTCGTCATGCGAACAGTACGGCGCCCTCGCGCAGGCGGTTGGGTTCAATCGGACGATCCATCCAGTGTTCTCCCGCGTCAGCCACGGCCTGCAGGAATCCTTGCCGCACGTACTTGTAACGGCCCAACACGCGCCCGCCCTCCTCGCGCTTCAAATACAGCCCCTCCATCCACTCCGACGCGGCACACGTCGACATCTTCACAAAGCTCTCCAACCCATCCGCGCCGACTGTGGCGCCCAGTACAGGCACCGATATTACCGGCCCGCCATCGAGCAACGCCCGTCTCCGCCGCGTGCACAAGAACTCCCCCGCCTCACGGTCCCACACATCGAACTCCAGAAAGTAGTGCGGCAACTGGTCGTAGGCGATCGTGTGCCGCGCAAACAGCCACTCGCCATACATCACATAACGCGGGCCGAGAATCTCGCGAAGGAGGTGCGCATGATGGTGCGCCCAGCGCTTCAGTAAATCGAATTGCTCTTCGCGTGCGCCACCCGTCAGCACATGCCCCCGGCTCTGCAGCACCAGCCGCCCTGTCTCATCGAAACTGATTCCACAATTCGAACCGTCAAGCTTTTCTTCCACCACCAGCTCGACCCCGGCCAGCGCAACCCGCGCCACTTGCTTCAAATCGTCGTCTCCCGGTTGAATCCGCGACCCCGCGATGTGCGGCGTACGCGGGTATTTCAGAATCGGAGTCATGCGGCAAGCCGGATGATGAGAATACGGTGGTTCAGAACGTGCTCGATGCTCGCGCGCGCCGCACCAGCCGCTCTCGCCATTGCCGCCAGCTCATCGGGCGTGAAGAGGTGCAGATGGTCCGGGTTGTCGTCCGGCGTCGAGGGCACGCTGATCACCACGAACCTTCGTGCCGCCCGCACTGCGCCTTCCAGCGCGGCCCCAGGGTTAGGCATATGCTCCAGCGACTCCAGCATCGTCACCACGTCGAACGCCCCACCCGCAACCGCCATTCGCTGCGCGTCCATGCGCACCACCGTCAATCGATTTAAGCCTCCCGCGCGCACCGCCGCCAAGTCCGTACACCGGCGCTCGGCGATATCGATGGCTGTCACTGGCAATTCGGGAAACTCGCTCAACAGCGGCCACAGAAACGTGCCCCTCCCGCTGCCCACATCGAGCAGACTCGCCGGCTGCATTCCGCGCAGAATTCCGAGCACGCGCCGCACCCGCGGCAGTTCGCCATTCGCCTTGAACTTGTGCAGGCGCAGCCCGGCCCGAAGCCCATCGTCAATCGTCGCAGCGCCTTCCTTCAACCGCCCGCGAACAAAGGCGTTCGCCAGTTCCGTGAAGTAGCGCTCCATAGCTCCCGATCCGCCCACGCTCCGAAGTCACCGCCGCGCTCAATCCTCCAGAACGAACGTAACCTTCAACGCCACCCGGTACTCCACGATCTTGTTCTTCTTGACCAGAACGTTCTGGTCCTGCACCCACGCGCCCGATACGTGCTTCAGCGTCTTGCACGCGCGCGCGATGCCCTTCTGAATCGCATCGTCGAAGCTCTTCTCGGACGAAGCAATAATCTCGGTTACCTTGGCGATGGCCATGTTGCGTTCCTCCTGGCTGGAAGGCGTCTATTTCGCCTTCACGATCGTGACTTTGCCGGCTTCCATCTTAATCGTTTCCTCGTGCGGTGAGCCGCCCTCCAGCGGCACAATCCGCAGCTTATACTCGCCCGGATTCAGCAACAGCATCTGGGCGAAATTGCTGAACTCGTCCGTGTGCCCATAAAACTTGCCGTTCAGATACACCGCGGAGAACTTGCTGAATCCCTCCGTGCGCAGCCGTCCAAATGGAGGCTGGGGAAGTGGAAGGGGCGTCAACTTTTCGGTAAGCGTCGTCGTCTTGCCCGCTGCTATGCTCACCTTCCGCGTCACCTCTTCGTAGCGCGGGTCATTGATCCGCACCTCATGCTCGCCCTCCGGCAGTGCATACTTACGAGCAATGCGAAAATTCGCCGCCGGGCCCATGTATTTGCCATCGACAAACACGCCCGCGCGTCCCGGATTGATCTTCGTCTTCAGATAGCCCGTGCCCTGCGCGTGTACCGCCGTCATGCATCCGGAAACCGCCACCAGTACGGCCAGCGCTCCCGCCCACATCGTCTGTTTGAAATAGGAATTCATCGTGTTACCTCGCAAACGAAAATCCAAGTCCGGTCGAATAGAGTAGGTCGTTGTTCTTGCGCCCCACCACCGGATTGCTCAAATACCGGTCGCTGATCGAAATATTCCAATTGAGCCACTTGGTCAGTTGCGTTGCCGCCCCGATATCGAAGTTCACGCGATACTCGCCGCCGTTGGTCAGGTTGTTGAACATGCGGAAGCCCTGCGTCAGCGAAGTGCGTGAATTCAACTTGTAGTTGAAGTCGTTGCCCCAATAGGCTTCCGCCGAATTCCGCGTGAAGCCGGCCGCGTCCACCGGGCTGAATTGTTCATGGTTCCACGCCGCGCCGCCCACCAGCGAAAAGCGCCCGCGCTCGGCCTTCCATAGCTCATATCCCAAACCGCCGCCGAGCACGACGCGCAAATCGAGAGATTGGAACTGGTCGTATTCGTAATCGTTGAACGTGCTCGCATAGAGCTTCTTCGTCAGGTTGCGGCTGTAGCCCCAACCGCCGCGCACCGCGCGCGCCGTCAACTCGCTCTCTCCATCGAAGGTCGCCCTCGAGCGGATCGAATTGAAGTACGCCGTCGTGCGGCTCGTGTTTGAGGCGCGCACAAAATTGATCGGCGTCGTCAGCGTCGAGGTCGCCGCGTTGCCCTTCGTCCCGGCGATATTCAGGCTGCCCGTAATCACCCACAGGTCAAGTAACCCGGGATGCAGCATGCGCTCATGGGCCGCTTGTTCCTTCTCATTGCGCAACGCCACAATCTCGTTCGGCGTCACAATCTGCGGAGCCGCGCCCGCGGCCACTTCAATCTTGCCGTCGCGCGATTGAATGTTGCCCTTCACCGTGCGGTCTTCCGGCAGAACGACGTTGATCGCCTGGTCCGTCGTGATCGTCGCGATGTCGTCCCACTTCACCGTCACCAGGCCGAAATTCTTGCTCTGAATCGTGACGGTCGCTCCATCTTTCTTGACGATCGAACCCGTCACCCGGTCGCCGTCTTTCATCACAATCTGATCCGCCCAGCATAGGGGCAGCGCAAGCAGAGCTGCGCACGCAATCCTTCGCGTAGTTGTAAGCATAGTTTCTCCGAACACCACTACTACTAGAGTGCCTATGGGCCGGAGTGAATGCAATCAATTGCAAAAATAGCTAACGCCAGGTGATCGATCTTCTCGAAATCTTCGCGATCTCCGGCGTGCCAAACTGCCGCATCGCCAGCAACAACTCCGCGTTCAGCAGCTCGATCACGCGGTCTACGCCCGCTTGCCCAAACGCCGCCAACCCCCACAGGGACGGTCGCCCAATGCCTACCGCTCGCGCCCCCAACGCCAAAGCTTTATACACATCGGTGCCGCGCCGGATGCCGCCATCGAGCAACACCGGATAGTTCGGCCCCACCGCGTCCACCACGTCTTTCAACGCCTCAATCGTCCCGCGCCCGCTAGACTCCGCACGCCCGCCGTGATTCGACACAATCACGCCATCGGCGCCATGCTCACGCGCCAGCAGCGCGTCCTCCGGCGTCACAATGCCCTTGATGATCAGCTTCATCCTGGTCATCTTTTTCAGGCGCTCCACAGACGTCCACGTGTGCGGCGGATCCGGCGGTCCCAGCCCGGTCAACGGAATGCCCTTGTACATCACCCGCCGCTCCAGCCGCGCCGGACCGCCCGCGCCATGGCATGTCTCGCACTTGCGTTCATCCATGCGCCGGTAGCGCGTGTACGTCTCCGTGTTGCGCCCCGGTAGATTGTCCACCGTCCACGCCATCACCTGCGTGCCCGCGTCCTCGGCTCGCTTCACCAGCTTCTCCGTAATCTCCCACCGCGTTCCCGTGTAGAGCTGATACATCACCGGCTTACCGCGCGCGGTCACCACTTCTTCAATCGCCGTGCTCGTATTCGTCGAAAGCATGATCTCCGTGTTCCGCGCCTTCGCCGCCCGCGCCACCGCCAGCTCGCCTTCCGGGTTGTACATGCGGTGCGACGCGCACGGGCAAAGGTAGATCGGCGTGTCGAACGGAAGCCCCAGCACCTCGGTGCGCGTGTTCACGTTACTGAAATCCACCAGCCGCCGCGGCAGCAGTTGGAACCGCTTGTAGCCTTCACGATTCGCGGCCAACGTTTCATCGTCGTCCGTGCCGGTCATCATGAATCCCTTGTGCGCAAGCGGCAGCACGCTCTTCGCCACGGCCTCGAAATCCATCACGTTCAAAGCATCGGCCGGACTCGCCATCAGCTTCGCCGCATCCTGTCCAAACGCCTGGCTCAGCAGCGGACTCCCCGCAAGGAATCGCAAAAATCGCCGCCTGTTTCGCACATCAACCCGGTCACGCATCGCAAAGATCATACACCCGCGCGAAACAAAAGCAGGTCGAGCGAGAACGTCACCCGCGCCGCCTCGGCCGGCGTGGCTTGCATCGGCCGGTAGATCGAATGCAGAACATCCTCCACCCCCGCCGCATCCAAGTCCGCCGCGGTCGTCACCCGCCGCTGCTCGACAAGTGCAAACTCCTTCGCGAACGTCTCCAATGTCCGCGGCACACGGTCGCGCCCGGCCCCGCGCAGCTCAATCAAATCCTCCGGCGCGGGCAAGGCCACCAGCAGCCGCCCATCGTCGCGCATCACCCGCCGGAACTCGGCCGCATTCATCCGAGCGGTAATCGACATCACCAGCGAAAACGAGCGGTCCGCATAGGGCAGCATCCGGTCCGCATTCGCCACCACCCACTGGCACTCTTTGTATCGCCGCGCCGCCGCATCCACCGCCCGCGTCGAAATGTCCACCCCATGCCCCGCAAACCCAACCCGCCGCGCCAGCATCCCCAGGTAGAACCCATCCCCACACCCGGCATCCAAAACCACGTCGTCCGCCCCCGCGCCCGCCGCCTCCGCAATCCCATCCAGCAGCGGCCCCGTCACCCCTCGCTCATGCAACCGCCGCCGCGCCGCAATCGCCTCCGCCGTATCCCCCGGCTCCTTCGACCGCCGCTCCTGCGGCTGCAGCAAATTCAAATACCCGCTCCGCGCCACGTCGAACGAATGCCCCCGCCCGCACACCGCCCGCTTCTCTTCCCGAACCAACGCCTCGCGGCATCCCCGAACTGGGCACACAAGCATGGGAAGAGTGTAGCGAATGAAGCATCGTGTAAGGGCCCGCGATGCCGTCCGAAGCCCGTCCGATTGGTAACGAAGCTGTTACCTTTTGTCCTGGCCTCCCCCAACTCCGAGGCTACGACGTCAAAAGCGCCGGCGAAGGAGTCCACGCGTAAAAGATCGACTCTGGCCCGGATATCGAATCTACTTCGACCGGGACAGCGGCACGCTCGTCATTCTGCTGGCTGGCGGCACAAAGAAGCGGCCGCACATCGATGTTGCAAAGGCGCAAAGCTTCTGGGCCGGCTACACGAAACAGAAGCGACAGGAGAACGCGCAATGCCCGTCACCCACGACTTCAAGGAAGCTATCCGCGCCCGCGCGCAGCGCGACCCAAGATTCCGCAAGGCGTTGCTGCGTGGCGCGGTTGAATGCATACTGAACGGCGACCTCGCGACAGGCAAGGCCGTCTTGCGTGACTACGTCAACGCCCCTGCCGGCTTTCAGAATCTGGAGTCGCGCACCGGCATCCCGGCAAAAAGCCTCATGCGAATGCTCGGCCCCAAGGGAAGCCCCTCGGCCGCAAACCTAACCAGCATCCTTACCGCGCTTCAAAAAGCCGAAGGCGTACATTTCAAACTGCAAGTGCGACAGTGAATGCCAACTGTCTCTGAAATGACTGCCCATAAACCCGGCGCTACTTCTCCTCTTGACGCTCGGGCCCGGTACCGTATTTCCGCACAGGCTCAGGCGCCCACCGCAACCGCGGAACCCAACTTCGCCCGTTTCGCGGCGTTTGGTGGCACAGCGCAAGCCAGAGAGTTAAGATCCGTCCTGGTAACTTTCGATTTCGAGCCGGAGAACCTCGCCGCGCTCGCACGCCACGAGCGCGATCTTCACAAGGCATTCGTCTTGTTGCTTCGCGATCCCGAAGGAACGAAGTTGACCGCTACTACTTTGAATCTCCTCGGTTACCGCGAAGGACGGGAGTCGCTTCTCGCGGGTCTGCCCGCGCCGCCCAAAGACAACGCGGATCGTAAGTTGGCTTCCGATCTCGTTTGTGCCCGCTTCGATCCGCGCAGGGAGAAAGAATGGCTATACCCTCGTGTCGCGGCCATAGGCGAAGCCGATGACGGAGACCGGAACTGTGCGATTCTTCTTCTCAAACTCAGCACAAACCCAAGACGTGGCCGCATTCTCGAGGAGGCACTCACAACCGGCGCCGATCGCGGCGATTCGGTTCGCGAGGCCATCCAGTACATTCGTTCCCGGCCCGCGCCCCTGAAGGATGTTAGTTTGAATCAACTGATCGAACGCGCCGTGGCAGCAGTTCAGATGGGAGAACGTGCCGGCACTCCCGAAACTCGCTACAACAAGTCGCGGCAATTGGCTTTGGTCGACTTTCCACTGCTGCAAGGATGCCGCTCAACTTGCCCGGCTTCCTTCCACCGCGAGAACGGACTTTGGAGCCTGCGTAGCCTCTATTTGATTTCGATTGCAATGCCGCCGCCCCCGCCACCACTCCTTCGACGCTAGCACCCGGCGGCCCCATCCACGCGCCCGGCGCCAAACGCGCCACTCTCCACGATCAAAGTAATCGCGG
>CAYUZM010000026.1:0-8952 GCA_964449665.1 uncultured Solibacteraceae bacterium | reverse complement strand
TTCCAGCACCTGACGCAGGTCTACGATCGTGCCCATCCACGCGCCCGGCGCCAAACACGCCATGCCCCACGACCAAAGTATTCGCGGTGCAAAGCCCACCGCCGGTGACCTCTCAGTCCGCAAGGCCGCGACGTCCACCCCCCGCCGCAACGCAGCCCGCGGCTTGGTCCGCGCCACCGCGCCCCAGATGGAAAACTGCTCGTGCTGTTTGGCAAAACCAAGAGCGCGAGGCGCGAAATTCCATTCGGCGCCGGCAGTCGAACGGCGTCGACCGTCAATGCTAGGCTGGCCCAATCAGATGAGAAATGGCTCTTTTCTGGGCCAACAAAATCGGGCTACATCGAACCGTCAAGTCAGAGGAAGCAACATCAGCAAGCGCTGAAGACTTCCTGAGTCGAGCCTTTTGTGCCCTATACGCTGCGCCACGCCTGCCTAACGCGATGGGCCGAGTATATGGGCCTTTGGGCTCTCATGTATTTGGCGGCGATTCAGAGTGTGGAAACCACTCGGGGCTGCGTCCACCCGGAGGCTGCGACAACCCCACCGGGGCCATGCGGCGCGTCCAGGGTGGCCACCCGTCCGTTTTGGGAAGTCCCGCCGCGTCCATGAGTTAGGGGGGGGGCAGATTCAAAAGAGGTGGGTGGAGGCGCGGGGGGGAATCGAACCCCCGAATAAAGGTTTTGCAGCGCTCGGGAAACCCCTTGCACTTGCTTGCCCAAACCGCGCAAACAAAGGCAAAACCGCACACGCGGCCAGTCTCGACAGAACCCACTCAACCTCGGACCCAGCGGCCAGCGGAAGGAACTTTCCGCTATGCCAAACGACCAAATCACGGACGCCTCACCCCGTCCTGACACCCAACTTGCCACCCCTGTTACGGCCACCATCGAAGTGTGCCGAATCTGCCTCGACAGCGCCGCCACGCTTGCCGACAAGCTGAGCAGCCTCACGCGCATCGAGCCGACGCTAGCGAAGGCCGCCGTCATGGCCGAGCCGGATCTCTGCATCGGATGTTGCATCGAAATCGGGCGCCAGGCTTGGATCAGCACCAAGCGCAGCATGGGCGATAGCGAGTCCACCGCAGCACTTTTGAAAAGCCGGATCGAGCTGAGCAAGATGGTGCGCCCGTGAGCCAACAGCTAAGCCTTTTACCCGGCCAGGCGGTAATCCGCAAGCACCTGGAAACTATCGAGGAGAAAAAGGCCTTCGCCACAATGATCGAGGGCCTCTACATGGATGGCGTACGAGATGCGCTGCATTGGGTGTTAAACGGAGGGGAGCCGCCACTGGACGGCAACGTGATTCATTGCCGCAAATGCGGCTGCACACAGAATGATCGCCGCAACTGCACGTAGCGCGTAGGCTGCCCCTGCCATTGGGTCGAGCCCGACCTCTGCAGCGCGTGCGCGGAGGTGTAGCCGTGAGCGACATTCTCTGCGCCTTTATTGGAAGTCTGCTCGGGACCATCGCCGGAACTTTCCTGTACCAACGGCTTCGGCCCCGCAAAAAAGTCCGCGTCCATATTGCAGTCAATCCGGTGCGACGGCGGCAAAGCGCAACCGCCGATAGTTCACCTAATTCAGACACGGACAGCACATGAAACCTTATCCAATGAGCAGCCCATCCTGGACGCCCAGCCCCGTTGTACCCGATTGGCTCTTCGAACGTCTGAGCCGCGCCGTCGATATCCTCAACGGCGATCTGGTGATTGTCTTCCACCCCGATCGCAGCGGGCACGTGGAATTCACGCACAACAAAGAGAGCGTGTTCACTTTCGACACGCTACCCGAACTGGCGGGTTGGCTTGACGACTTCCCGCCGCGCCCCGTGCCGCAATTGGTGCACCGCCGCATGAGTAACGCCTGCGTTGGTGGATTCCATAACCAGTGCCTGCACGGCCCAGGCCAGCCCTGCCACTGCGCTTGCCACGTCAGGCCAACAAATCCGGTTGGAGGCGATGCCGCATGAAATCGCCTACGTTCGATTGTTCGCTTCACGGCTCATCGCCATGCCTGGTAGTTTGCGCCCACACGCTGAACGGCGCGCCGCCCGTGCACTTTATCGACGCAACCGGCGAGCGCAACGGCGAAGCCCTCTGCGCCGATTGTCTTCGCGACCCCGCAAAGGTGAGCCCGCAGGGATGTAGCGTTGTGTGCCAAACGTGCTTCCGGATCTTGGCACAGAAGTACATCCGGAAGCTCACCGGGAGTCTACTGCGCGCGGGTTTCCGCTATGGGGTGCCGAATTGACAAACCGGCGTTCCGACCAACCGGCCGCGCCCTCGGCCGAAATCGCCGCGCCCGGCGATGATCGATCGACACCGGGCCGCGCGCCAGATCTCGCACTTTGTAACCCGGTCTGGTTTCCCGTCGTGCAGTGCGCGCGCCACGGGAACCAGCCAAGCGGGTATTGGATCTGCGAGCACATCGACGACGGCAGCCAAGGCGTAGGGCTTCGAATGGACGCCACCAGTGGACTGTCCGGCGTGGTGTTGTGCTCGTGCTGCTTTGATCTTGAGTTCAGAAACGCACGCCGCAACTTGGGCCAACGCCCAAACAATGGCTTGCGCCTCTGCTGCCCCGTCTGCCTGCACACCGCGGGCCTGATCAATTCGCCCGAGGTTCCTCTGTGAGCACGATGCCCAAATCAAAACCCATTCCCATCACAGACGGCACTCGCATGGTGCCAGCGCCGGAGGGATGGCCGCAGGAATTGACACCCGCGGCCTTCCACGGCATCGCCGGAAAGATCGTCGGCGCGATCGAGCCGCACACCGAAGCCGACCCCAACGCCATCCTGATCCAGCTCCTCATCGGATTCGGAAATCTCATCGGCCGCAAGGCGCATATTGTCAACGACGGTTCCCGCCATTACATGAATGAGTTTTGCGTGCTGGCGGGCCGCAGCGGCAGAGGCCGCAAGGGAACCGCCTGGGCGCGCGCGCTGCCCGCGCTCCGGGCGGCCGATCCCGATTGGGTCAACAAGCGTATCGAATCCGGCCTTTCATCGGGGGAGGGTTTGATCGAGCCGGTAAAGGACGTGGAAGGTGAAGGCGCCGCCGCCGTCGACAAACGGCTGCTGGTCGTCGAACCGGAATTCGCGGCCGTGCTCTCGGCAGCCGGGCGCCAAGGAAACGTGCTGTCACCGATGATCCGGAACGCGTGGGACACCGGATTGCTGCAGGCGCTTACCAAGAGCCCGACGCGAGCCACCGACGCGCACATATCGATCATTGGCCACATCACGAATGAGGAGCTGAAAGAAAAGCTCACCAAAACGGAACAGGCCAACGGCTTCGCCAACCGCTTTATCTGGATCTGTGTTCGCCGGAAACGCAAGATCGGCCGGCGCGCCAAGCACGCCAAAGGCGCCGAACTCACGCCGCTCTACGAGCAGTTCGCCGCCGCCGCTCAGTTTGCCCGCAACGTCGATGAGATCGACTTTGCGCCGGAGTCGGAAACGTTATGGGAAGAGTTTTACGACAGCCTGCCCGACGAGACGCCCGGTATCTTCGGCGCCCTTACCGGCCGTGCCGAGGGGCACGTGTCGCGCCTTGCCTGCCTCTATGCGCTGCTTGATCAATCGGCCGTGATCAGGCCACCTCATCTGAAAGCCGCCATCGCCTTGTGGGAGTTTTCCGAGCGGTGTGTGCGCTTCATATTCAACAAGTCCACCGGCACGCCGGTGGGCGACACGATCATCGCCCAGCTCCGCGCCGCGCCCGAGGGTCTGACCCGGAGCGAGATTAACAATTTGTTCCACGGCCACCAGTCGGCGGACCTGATCAACCAGACCATTCAATCTCTCGTCTACCGTGGCCAGATTCGTTCCGAGCGGATCGCCACCAACGGACGCCCAAAAGAGGTTTGGGTTCTGACCGACCGCGAAGGCCAGGCACCGCCCGAGCTGGCCCGCACGCTGCGCGAGATGATCCCGGTGTTTACGGACGCCGCCGCTGGCGAGCTGTGGCGCGCGTGCCGTGCGCGCGCATTCGACTGCACGGCCGGCGAGGTCGCTCACTACGTTGCCCTGCAGATGCCCGCCATCCGCGCCGGCAAGATCAACTCGCCCGTCGCCTTCATTCTCAAAGCCGCGCCCGAGTGGCTAGGAGGCGCAGCGCTCGCCGAGTTCCGAAGTAAACAGGCACCGGCCGCGCCGCCGGAGGAGCCCCGCGACATCGAAGCCGAAATCGACGAGATCCACAGAAGGATTGGCTTGTACCGGGAAATGCTGGATTCCGCGGAAACCCAGGAGATACGCGAAATTCAGACGGCCAACATCAATGGTGCAACCGCCCGCCTGGCTGAGCTGGAGAGGGAGAGGGAGAGGCAAGAGAGTACATTAAAGCGGAAAAAGCGGAATAAGCGGAATAAGGCGAGTACATTGTGATTAAACTACTGATTCTATTGATGTTACTTGTAATACTTTTTCCGCAACCGCCCAGCGGAAAAAGCGGAAAAAGATTCCAAGTAGTTGAAAACAAAACGAAAAACCCAAATCTTAATTCGCAAGGGCAAAGCGGAAAAAGGGTCATAAGTCACCCTTTTGCGAGTACTTCTTCCGCTTTTTCCGCAACGGCTCAGCGGAAAAAGATTGTTTTGGAAGTTGCTGAATCAAAACGGAAAAGTGAGCGTCTGACACCCTTTTTCCGCTTTTTCCGCTTCTTCCGCTTTCTCCCTATTCCCTCTCCCGCCCATTCGCCCTCTCTTCGCGCCTTCACCAACGGAGGGGGTGCCTGTGCGCTACGTCGCTACCCGCCTGAATTCCCTTTGCGCGCGAGGCTGCTTCCGCTTCCGTTCGTCGATGCTGTTCTCTTCTCCTCCCCTACTACAAAACAACTCTCAGAGAGAGAGAGAGAAGGGGGAAGGGAAGATGCTTGACCAGTTGCTGCAAGACCTGTTCAGCGCAGGCCTGGAGGTAGGGGCAAGGAAGGTTAAGAGCGCTGCCCGGCGAAAGAGCAATCGCAACGTGCGGCCCGCCTTTGACGTGGTCGCTGAGTTTCTCGACACGCTGCGCAAGGAAGAAAAAGCCCGGCAGCGCCGCTCGCTCAATCCGGCGAGGGTCGATCGTGCGACCGCAGCTCGGCCGACACCGCCGCCGACAGCGAGTGTGGATCCGCTCCGCGCCTTCATCGACAAAGCCGCCGCCTTCGTGAGCCAGCACTCCGGCGTGCCCGCGCAAGACATTCTGGCCAACCGCGCGGCGCGCGATCGCGCCTACCGCGCCGCGGTCAAAAAACTCCACCCGGACAAGCAAGGCGGCGATGAAGCGCTGATGCAGCAGCTCACCGCCTACTGGCGCGTCCTGAAAATCCTTGACGAGGTAAACCCATGAGAGTTGCCACCTACAGCCGCGTATCGACCGACGACGGCCGCCAGACAATCGAGAACCAGGAAATCGAGCTCGAACGCTTCGCCGCCGCGCGCGGCTGGGAAATCGTTGCCCGGTATTCCGACCAGGCGAGCGGCGGCAAAGGGAAGAAAGGGCGCCCCGGCTTCCACCAGCTCCTCTCCGATGCCAACCGGCGGAAATTCGATCTCGTGTTGGTGTGGAAGCTCGACCGCTTCACCCGCGAGGGAACGCACGCCGCCCTCACGGCGATCGCCGGCCTGGCCAGCTCCGACGTCGCCTTCCACAGCTACACCGAACCGATGCTGCAAACCACCGGCCCGGCCGGCGAGGTGATCCTCGCTGTCATCGCCGCCTTTGCCAAATACGAATACGATCTCATCGCCGAGCGCATCCGCTCCGGCGTTGCCCGCGCCCAGGCGGCCGGCATCCACTGTGGACGCCGCGCCAATGACCAGGCGCGCGCTACCGTTTTGCGTCTGCGAGAGCAGGGGCTCTCGCTCAACGCCATTGCCAACCAATCCGGCTGCCACGTATCAACGGTGTGCCGGTACCTCAAGGAGACCAAAGCAGCATGAAAAAACTACTGATCGCCGCCGCCATTCTGGTGGGGTTCATCATCGGGGCCAAGATTGCGGACGGACAGACCTCACCAACGCCGCGCAACTTCGCCGCCACCATTCCCGGCGGCATCGTCTATGTGATCGCCCCGGACGGCCGCACGGCCTTCGCCCGTCTCGATTCCAGCTTGGAACTCACCGGCGATGCTTCCGGCTTCCTCGTGTTGCGTGCAACCGCGCCCGCGCTCACTGAGCGCGTCGTAGTGTTCAAACCGACCGCTGCCGGCGCGACAATAACGCTACCCAGCGACCCGCAAGGAAACTCGCTCCAGGTAGCCGCCAACGGTTTCGTGCTTTCTGAACCCGACGACTATGCCCGCGCGGGCCGTGTGCTCACCTTCGTGCCGCGCTGGGCGCCCATCCCCGGCGATCTCTTCCAGGTGAGGTACCGCGAATAATGAAACCGCTCCTTTGGCTCATCGGCTTCATGGCCTTCTACGGCTTTGCGATCGCAGTCGCCATATTCGGGCAGACCAGCCCGCGCGCCGATCAGATTCGCGGGCTTGCCGCCAGCTCACCCGAAACCGCCTGGTGTCCCGGAAATCCGCTCAAGCGCTTGGACGCGCAAACGCTCGAGATCGGCACGGCCTGGTCACCCGCCTCGCCGTGCCACGCGCATTTCAACATCACGCCGCCGGCAGCGATCGATCCGATCAGTGTTTCCCGGTTTACCGCTCCGGCGCGCGTGACTCTCAGACCCGGCACGTGGACCGATGACCTTTACGTTTATCTGGAAGCCCCCATCTTTTCCGCCACGGTCCTCACCCGCGAGCAGCGGATTGTTGTGCAGACCAGTTCGCCGGCGAATGTCACCTGTACCGGATGCACGGTTGTTTCGCCACCGGTTGGCCTTCGCCAGTTCCCGGCATTTTCAATGCCGGTGGGCTTGGCGCGGGTGGAGGCGGGCGCGCTCCATCCGGTGCTTGATCCCATCATCAATTCGCACCAGCTCTACATCGGCGCCGGAATGGCGGTAACCGTGCGCCGCGACGGCGTCGGCATGTGGATCGAGCTCAGCCGCGGCCCGACGCACGCCGAAGTGCTGCAGGCGCAAATCGAGGCGAGACGATGACTATTTTTCGAACGAAGTGAAACCGCGATTTGTGTGGGTCATTTTGTGGTGCGGCCCGATTCAGTTTCTTATCCCCGGCGAGCGGACGCTCGACCAAAAACCAGAACATAGCGAGGATTCATGGACGAACAGACCATCCGAAAATTTGACGGGATCGATTGGGCCATCGTCGAAGTGATGGGGCACAACACCTATGCGGGCCGCATCAGCCAGGTAGTTCTAGGCAGCGCCGTCATGGTGCGTGTGGACGTGCCCGACGTTCCAGAACGAAAGATGTACGGCCAGAAACTCTCGGCCGTGCCAGCTTTCACCAAGCTGATCGGCGCAAACTCTATCTACGCCATTACACCCTGTGATGAGCCAGCGGCAATGGAAGCGGCCGCTCTCGTGCGCAGCGCCGCCGTCTCCGTTGTGCAGCTTCCAAACGAACGGGCCGCGATTTCGAGCGCAGATGAGGACTAACCATGCCCATCCGCGCAGACTTGAAACACTTCTATGGCCGCGAATGGCGTACCGTCATCCGGCCGCGCATCCTCGAACGTGACGGCCACCGCTGCCACTTTTGCCGCAAGCCCAACGATGAAACCGTGTACCAAATCGTCGAGCCCGGCCGGCGCATGTGGTGGATAGAAACCATGCTCTTCGAACCCTACAACAAACACTTGCTCACCAACACCGGCAAGCTCGTCACTGTTGATGCCGACTCCCTTCCATTGCAAAGGGGCTACCAGGTGCGCGTCGTTCTCACCGTTGCCCACCTGAATCACGATCCATCGGACATGCGCGACGACAACCTCGCCGCGCTCTGCCAGTGGTGCCACCTGCACCATGACCAGCAGCACCACGCCGAAACCAGGGCCACGCGCAAAGACCAGGCGCGGCCGATCCTCGCCAAATGTACGGAGGCCGCATGACACCTACCAAAAACGAGAAGTTACGCGCCCAGCGCAACCAGAATCCGACGCCCGAGGCGGTATTTGCCATGTTCCACTGGAACGCTGACTATGCCTCCCAAGACGGCGGAAGCATGGACTACTTCGACTCGCTCCCAGCACCGCGCCAGGAGCTTTGCAAACGCGCCGTTGACGGTATTCTGCAGGCCGCAGAGAAACACCGCCAGGCACACGTGAAGACGAAGAGGAACTAAATGCCCAGCCAGACCATCACGCCCCCCCATGTCATCCACGACACCCCCGCCCCCCGTGCCACAGTCCGTAAGCACCCATCCGGGCGCATCCTCGGATTCCAGCACCGCTTTGTTCAAAAGGTGCGCAGCGGAGCCAAACGCCACACGATCCGCAAAGGCGACCTCTGGCGCGCCGGTATGACCGCGCACTTATTCGAGAAGGCCCGCCAGCGCGGTATGAAGCTCATATTCCGCGCGCCGGTTGTGAAGGTTCAGAGTGTTTGCATCTGGCGCCGCTCAGATCCGGTAGATCCATTGCCCGGTATTGCAATCGATGATTGCGTGCTGAACGATGCGGAGCGCGACACGCTAGCGGTTGCGGACGGCTTCAAGGACTTTGCCGAGATGGGCGAGTTCTGGAAAGACGCCCTCGACGACACAGACGACGGCTATTGGTGGGGACAAATCATTTTTTGGGACTACGAGAAGCGCTTCACCAAGCTGGGAAACAAAGGGCGGACCTAGTGGCCTACCCCGGAGGAAAAAACGGCGCGGGCGTCTACCAGACGCTCATAAACCTGATGCCACCGCACCAGGTCTACATCGAGCCCTTTTTGGGAGGCGGGGCGGTCATGCGGTTGAAGCGGCCCGCACGGCTGAACATCGGCATTGACCGCGATGCTGCAGCCGTGAAAAAAATCTCGGCCGAACTCGCCACGCGCGGCGATGGCGGATCCAAGTTTCGAATCGTGCGCGGCAATGGCATCGACTTTCTAGAGCGGGCC
>CAYUZM010000025.1:0-17127 GCA_964449665.1 uncultured Solibacteraceae bacterium | reverse complement strand
TGGTAGGAGCCATCATACAAATCGACCTGAAAATCCACAACTGGAAAGCCGGCCAGATAGCCGCGCTCGGCGGCCTCTAAGATGCCCTTTTCCACGGCGGGTACAAACTGCCGGGGAATGGAACCACCGAAGATGGAATTGACGAACTTGAATTTCTCGCCCCGTGGGAGCGGCGACATGCGGATGCGGCAATCGCCGAACTGGCCGTTGCCGCCGGTCTGCTTCTTGTGGCGTCCGTGGACGTCGGCCGAACCGCGAATCGTTTCGCGGTAGGGAATCTTCGGCGCGTGCAACTCGACGTCGACGTTATAGCGCTTCTTCAAACGCGAAACCACGATCTCCACATGCTGTTGCCCGGCGCCGGCAAGCAGGAACTCGTTCGTCGCCTGGTCGCGGTAGAAGCGCAGCGAGGTGTCTTCCTCCAGAATGCGCGACAGCGCCTGGCCCATGCGGTCTTCGTCCTGCCGCGTCTTGGCCGAGATGGCGTAGGCGATGGAGGGCTCCCCGAGCGCGACGCCCGGATAGACAATCGGGAATCCCTTCTCACACAACGTATCGCCGGTGACCGTCTCTCGCAGCTTGGAGATGACACCGATGTCGCCCGCGTGCAACTCCTTCACCTCGACCATCGTTTTGCCGAGGGGACAGGAGATGTGCGCCAGCCGTTCGTCGGTGCCGTTACGGGCGTTGATCAGGTGGCTATCGTTTGCAATCACGCCGGACATCACCTTGAAGAACGTCATGCGGCCCGCGAATGCATCGGCCATGGTCTTGAACACATAAATAGACGCGTGTTCGGAGTCCGAAATGAGCCGTTTTTCTTCGTGGCCGTCCTGAATGCCGATCATCTCGGTGCGTTTGAGAGCGGAAGGCATGTGGTCGGCGATGAAGTCGGCCACCAGGTCCGTGCCGATGTTCTGCAGCGCGGAGCAGCAGAGGACGGGGAAGATGGTTCCGGTGCGCATCTCTTCGTCGATGCCCGAACGGACATGTTCGGCGGCGAGCGTGCCGGTCTCAAAAAACTCTTCCATCAAATGGTCTTCGCCTTCGGCGACGGCCTCCACGAGGGCCGCATGGGCCTTTTGCGCGGCGTCGGCGTAGTCGGCGGGAATGGGAATCTCTTTTCCTTTGCCGTTGCCGTTGGGCGTGTACTCGTAGGCCTTCATCTCGATGAGGTCGATGATGCCCCGGAAATCGCGTTCGCTGCCGATGGGCAGTTGCACGGGCACGCAGTGTTTGCCGAAAGCTTCGCTAATGGCCTCGAACGTGCGTTCAAAGCTGGCGCGCTCGCGGTCCAGTTTGTTGATTACCAGCGCGCGCGGCAAATGGTAGTCGCCGGCGATCTCCCACACCTTCTCGGTTTGCACTTCCACGCCCGAAACGCCGTCGACAACCACCAGCACGGAATCGGCCGCCACCAAAGAAGACTTCGTGTCGTTGATGAAGATATTAAAGCCGGGGGTGTCGAACAGGTTGATTTTCGTCTTCTTCCACTCGGCGTGGGCGATGGCCGTGGAGATGGTGATCTTGCGCGCCATCTCTTCGTCATCGAAATCCGTGAGGGTGTTGCCCTCGTCGACTCGGGTGAGCCGATTGGTCGCTCCGGTCAGAAACAACAGCCCCGCCGCCAGTGTGGTCTTCCCACAGTTCAAATGGCCGTCGAGGCCGACGTTGCGGATATCATTGCCGTCGTATGTCTTCAGCATCGGTGCTCCTGAAAGTACGTATTTCGCAGCGGCGACCGGGCCTGTAATGCTGACCCGGCCGGCGACTCCGGTTGGAGTGCCGCTAGCGGGTATTACAAAAATCGCCCATGATCGTAACACACCCCAACCGGACCTCTTGCCGCGGCCCGCGCGGGGCCCATCCGGCCAGCCGGACAGCGGCGCGGCAAGCGCGCCCGGACCCGCGCCAACTCTGCTATCGTGGCTGGCGATGCTCCGTCATTCGCTCTTACTTGCCGCTCTCACGTTTTTTCCCGTCTTCGCCGCCGACCAGGCCGCTACCATCGGCGCGACCTCGGCCGACGCCGCGCGCCTGGCGCGCATCGCGCCGCGCATGCAGGCCTTTGCCGACCAGGGCGCGATTGCGGGCGCGGTGACGTTGCTCATGCATAACGGCCAGGTGGTGCACCACGAGGCCGTCGGAATGGCCGACATCGAGGCGCGCAAGGCCATGGCCAAGGACTCGATCTTCCAGATCATGTCGATGACCAAGCCAACCGTGGCCACCTGCATCATGATGCTGGTGGAAGAAGGCCGCATCGCGCTCACCGATCCGGTGGAGAAGCACCTGCCGGAATTTCGCGGCCAGTTGCTGATCGCGGCCAAGGGCGCCGACGGCTCAGTTACTCTCAAAAAACCCGCGCGCGCGATCACCGTGCGCGACTTACTCACACATACTTCGGGCATGGCCGGCAACCCTCCCGAGGGCCTGAAAGAGCTGTACCAGAAGATGGACCGCCCGCTGCGCGAAGCCGTGCTTGTGTATGCGCAGACACCATTGATGTTCGAGCCCGGCACGCAGTGGTCCTACTCAAACATGGGCATCGCCACGCTGGGCCGTATCATCGAGGTGGCCTCAGGCCAAGCGTTCGAGCAGTTTCTCTCCAGCCGCCTTCTGACGCCGCTGGGCATGAAGGACAGCTTTATCTTTCCTCCAGAGGACAAGAAAGCCCGCATCGCCGCGCTCTATGACCGCCGCGACGGGAAGCTCGTCAAAGCGGACGGCACCAAGCTTGGCGGCGACGCCATGTACTACCGCAAGGGCGCCGTATATTCGGCGCCGGAGTTCGGATTGTACTCGACGGCAAGCGACCTGGCGGCGTTCTATGAGATGACCCGCACCGGCGGCGTCGTTCCCAATTGGGTGAAGGGGGCGGGCGCGACGCCGGGCAAACGGCTCCTGTCTCCCGCGTCGGTGGCGGTGATGACCAAACTGCACACGGGCGACATCAAGGCGGGCCACAACCCGGGCACCGGATTCGGGCTGGCATGGGAAGTCGTGAAGACCGAGCAAGGTGAGTTGAATCTATGGTCGATTGGCTCCTACGGCCACGGCGGGGCGTTCGGCACGCACGGTTGGGTGGATCCCGCGAAAAGCCTGGTGGGGGTGTTCCTGATTCAGGGCGGCGACGCGACCACGGTCAAATACGCCTTTCTGAACCTGGCCGGGGCCTCCATTCAGTAGGTGCGCCGGCGGAGTCAGTAGCCGCGTCGGCGGAGTGCAGTGGAAATTGTCTAAGGAAAACACCTGAAGCTGTTAGATTGAATTGCCTCAGTAGGGCCCGCGGAAGGCTTCATTGAGGTTCCTGCACTTGAATTGCCCAAGGTCTTTGGTCTACATTTGTCTCACACGGACGGCAGCGCTTGACCAGCCGCTGCTTTTAGAGGAGAGATATGAGACTCAACTGGGTGCCCTGCGCGGCGCTAGCCATTCTGGCGTGTGCCCCGGCACAAGCTGCTTTCATCAATGCCAACGCTGTATTTGTCGGCGGCATCTTTGGAACCTTCCAAATTACTTTCACATCCGATATCGCCGGCGCACAACTCACCGGCGTAGATTTTGATTTGTCGACCGGCACGGGCGGCGGACCGGGATTGGGGTTGTTCCTGGACCCAACCGGAGCGGCTCCCGGATATCTGACGAACCAGAACCTGAGTCCGGTCGCCGGCGCGGCGGCTACGGGCTTTCTGGGTGGCAGCGGCATCACGGACGGCTCGACGGCGTTCTCACTCGGATTCAGCAACTTCACGTCTGGCGAAACCTTTTCGTTCCTGTTGGACGTCGATCACTATGTGGTGCTGAACACGTGCCCTTCCAGTCCGATCTCGGCCGTGATCGCCTGCAATATCGCGAACGGCCTGATTCGAACAAATGGTTCCATCGTGAATGCGGATGAGTATGCGGGCACGGGTGTCACGTTCCACTTCCTGACGCCCAACGGGCCCCGAAGCTTTTCATCGAATTACTCGCCAAACGAGCCGATTGGGGCGGTGGCCAACACGGTATATGACCTGCCTGAACCTGGATCGTGGGCGCTCATGGGCTCTGGCATCGCCATGCTGTTGTGGCGCGGCCGCCGCCGCATTCGCCTGAACTAGAATCTCTCTCGCCTCCGATAGAGAGTCCGAACCGCCCGTGACGCAGTCTCAGTCACGGGCGGCTTTTTTTGTACCCGCCGTGAACCGGAAGTCCGCCCGCAGAGGTTGTCCGTGCGGGTGACTGCTCCTTCCCCAGCCCCGCATCCCGTTACAAATATTAAAATCCATCAGTTCCATCTCGCAGAACACATATCGTTTGTCGGCACACCGATACTCTGTGGTATGCTGTACAGTTTCGCCCCGTTGTTCGCCAGCACTTCTCCGGCAAACAAGCCTTAGGCCGCCCACTTCGGCCATAGGTAAAGTTTGCCCTCAGGACTGGCGGCACAGGAGGACGGGAGGCTCACACTTGGCAGGCAAAATTCAAACAGAAATCCAATTATCGCGCGCGGAAATGGAACCGGAAGTGGAAGCATTTCTCAACATACAACGTACGGCCGAGCTTCACATCGGGCAACTGACGCAGTTGTTACGGCCGCACGGGCTGTCGCACGCCCAATATAACGTGCTGCGCATTCTGCGCGGAGCGGGCGCAACCGGGCTGCCGTGCGGAGAAATCGCCAACCGCATGATCTCGCGCGATCCCGACATCACGCGCTTGATTGACCGGATGGAACAGCGGGGGTGGGTGGCGCGCACGCGATCTTCGGAGGATCGCCGCGTGGTCACCGTCAGCGCGTTGCCGTTGGCACTGGAGATACTCGCGGCGCTGGATGGTCCCGTGAGTGCGTTACATCAGTCACAGTTCGCCTTGCTGGATTCGGCGCGGATTGCAACGTTGGTCGCGCTGCTCGAAGAGCTGCGGTAGCGGAGGCGGCCAAGCGGCGCGGGCGGCGCCGCGCGCGGAGGCGTAGAATGTACGGGCATGATGCCCGGACGCCAACCGCAAGTGGCCGTTGCCACGGGTGCGGACCATTCGCACCTGGCCGCGATTGTGGCGGCGCTGCCGGAATCCATCGCCGTTTATATTTCGACCGACTCGGCGCGCCGTTTTGCGGCAGCGCGGCCAATTCTGTCGGGCAAAGTAATGGCGGGCAGGCACCGCGGGCCGAGGGCGGCCTGGATTGACGGCGCGCTTGTCGTTACGGCCATCCGCGACGGCGGCATTCACTCCTGGCGGTCGTCGGACCAGGGCCGCACTTGGGTGAAGGGCGCCGTGGTCAACGACGCGCAGGACGCCGCCCGCGAGGGCTTGCATGCGCTCGCCTCGGACAACGTGGGTTTGTTTTGCGCGTGGCTCGATCTGCGGGAGAAGGGCACGCGGCTCTTCGCGGCCACTTCGCGCGATGGCCTGTCCTGGTCGGACAACCGTGTGGTCTACTCGTCGCCTTCGGGGAACATCTGCGAGTGCTGCCACCCGAACGCGATGATCACGCCCGATGCCGCCGTGCATGTCACCTGGCGCAACTGGCTGGACGGCTCACGGGATATCTACCTCGCGACATCGACCGACGGCGGCTTCCGCTTCAAGCCAATTAAGTTAGGGCAGGGAACCTGGCCGCTCAACGCATGCCCCATGGACGGCGGCGCGCTGGCGTTGCCCTATACGGCCTGGCGCCGCGAGAAGACGGTATACGTGTGCCGTCCAAGGGAAGCCGAAGTGGCGGTGGGTGAGGGGAAAGATCCCGCGCTCGCCGTGGATGCGGCGGGCCATCCGGTAGTCGCCTGGACGCAAGGGCGGGAGATTATGTTGCAGTTGGGACTTGAGGGCAAACCAGCCAAACTGGCCGAGGGAGGCTACGCGCAGTTGGTGCGCATGCACGAGAACGTGCTCGCGGTGTGGGAGACGCCCGACGAAGCGGGCGCCGTTGATTATGCACTGATCGCCGGCCGCGCCTGAGTGGGACGCAGCCGGCATCGGCGGCGATTCGCGCCCTGCCACAGCGATTCACTTCCTGCCGCGGCGTGGCGGGCGTCAGTTCAGGTGGCCCATCTTGCCGGCCTGATAATCGCGCACAGCCTGTTGCAGCTCTTCGCGCGTGTTCATCACGAACGGCCCGTAGCTGGCGACAGGCTCGTCGATCGCCTCACCTGAGAGAACGAGGATGGCCGTTGCCGCGTTGGCCTTGATCGCGATGCCGTTGCCCGTTGGGCTGAGCAGCGCCAGTTGCGCTTCGCCCTTCAGTGCCTGCGATCCTCCGACGGTCACATCGCCCTTCAGCAACACGAGGCCGGCATTGAATCCCGACGGCAGCGGCAGTTCGACGCTGGTTCCGGCGTCGAGCTTGAGGTCATAGACGTGCACGGGGGTGAACGTCTTCGCGGGCCCTTTGGAGCCATTCAACTCGCCGGCGATCACGCGCGCCGTCGCGCCCGGGGCGAGCGTCACCACCGGGATCTGCTCATTGAGCAGGCTCTGGTAGCGCGGGGCGGTCATCTTGTCCTTGGCGGGCAGGTTCACCCAGAGTTGGACCATTTCGAACACGCCGCCGTTGCGCGTGAACTCGCGGCCATGCTTCTCTTCGTGGACAACGCCCGAGGCGGCGGTCATCCATTGCACGTCGCCGGGATTGATGGTGCCCGAGTTGCCGGCCGAGTCGCGGTGATCGACCGTGCCCTGATAGGCGATGGTCACCGTTTCAAAGCCGCGGTGCGGATGCTCTTCGACGCCGCGCGGACGGTCGGATGGCTCAAAGGCCGCCGGTCCGGCGTAGTCGAGCATCAGAAACGGGCTGATCTGGTTGCCGACGCCGTTGGACGGGAACAGGTTGCGGACGGGAAAGCCGTCGCCAACCCAGTGTTGCGAACCGGTGGAGTGCACACTCAAGACTGTCTTCTGGCTGTTCATATCGATTTCCTTCCTTTAGATGACTGAGCGATCGATTCGGCTTCAAGGCCAAGCTTGCGCAGGGCGCGGGTGGCCGAGGCGATCTCGCGCGGCGTGAGGCAGGCAACGGCCCGCTGCATGTCGCGCTCATGTTGGGCGAAGAGCCTGCGGATGAGCGCGCGGCCCTGCGCGGTGAGATGAACGACGCGGGTGCGGCGGTCGTGTTCGTCGTGTTGGCGAACGACGAGGCCGCGGCGGGCCAGGCGGTCGACGGCGGTGGTGATGGAACCACTGGTGAGCAGCACCTTTCTGCCAATCTCGTTGACCGGGAGCGGGCCTTTGTGAAGCAGCGCTTCGAGGACGCCGAAGTCGCTGGGACAGAGTCCGAGCGAGACGACGCTCGAATGAGCGACGGTTTCCAGCGCCCGCGTGGCTTTCCAAAGGATGAGCCAGAGACGGACGCCGGAGGCCGGGGTTTGCTTCGCGATTTCCGGTTGCGTGTTCATTCTCTTGATATCAAGATGCTTCAGCTCAAGAAAAGATGCAAGGGCGGGCGGGAGGGGCCATGCCGGGCGGAGAGGGACAGCTTTCGGCGGCGCGAGCGGCGCCCGGGGCGAAACGCGGCGCCCGGCGGGAGCGGCGCGGAGCCGGGTTGGCCCCCACCCCGTGATATTCTGGCTGCGGCGTGTCAGGACGCCTCCTTGTCCGCGGAAAGGACCGAGTCCCCCTGAATGTGAGCCGAGTTTCCAATTGGTTCGATGAACTCTTTTCTGCCCGGGTAAGCGGACAACGGGCGCGGCGGCCGCCGCGGAATCGCGCGGCCCAAGGAAGGAGCTCACCATGAATCGATCTCTCCCCACGCGCAGGCTGCCCGAGCGGCCCGACCTGGAGCAACTCAAACACCAAGCCAAAGAGATGCAGAGGGAGCGCGGCTGCGCGCTGCATGAGGCGCAACTGGAACTGGCGCGAGCCTACGGCTTTGCGAGCTGGCCCAAGCTGAAGGCGTATGTCGAAGGCGTCACGGAAAAGCGGCTTGCCGCGGCGATTCGCGCGGGCGATGCCGGACAGGTAGGCGAGATGCTGCGGGCGCGGCCCGAGCTTGCGCGTACGGATGCGCCGATGTTGTTGGCGGTTCTGGACCGCCATGCGGAGATTGTTCGGATCCTGCTGGCGCATGACGGCGGCGTGCGATCGGGTGTGTATCCGCACCGCGAGGCGACCAATCCTCTGACGATCGCGCGCGAGCGCGGATACGACGAGATCGTCGCCCTCATCGAGGAGGCCGGACGGAGGCGGCGTGAACAGCGTGGCGGTGAGGCCGTGGTTACAGCCGAAGAGGCGTTGTTCCAGGCCATTGGCCAGGGCAATTGGGCGGGCGCATGCGCGATGGTCGAGGGCACCCCGGCGCTGGCGCAAGCGAGGAGTCCGCGCGGTTGGACGGCGCTGGAAGCGGCGGCGCATGTTTCGGGCGCGGGCAGTGCGAAAGAGTTCGCGGCGGTTGCAGCGGCGTTGCGCGCGGCGGGGGCGGCGATGACGGCACGCGCGGCAGTAGCGCTTGGCGAAGTCGAATGGTTGCGCGCGCGGCATGCGGAAGGCGGGCTTGTGAATGAGATCACAGACTCGGGCGGATTGCTGCGCGTGGCCGTGAGTCACGATCGCGCGGACATGCTGGCCTTGCTTTTGGAGATGGGCTTCGACCCCGACGAGCGCACCCGCATCGGCGATGGCGACGAAGTGGAGTTCACCTGGGGGATGCCGTTGTGGCACTGCGCGGGCGCGGGGAAGCACGGGTTGGCGCGTATGCTGCTCGAACGCGAGGCCGATCCGAACGCGCGCGTCCATGCAAGCGGCGACCCGGTGTTTCAGGCCTACAGCCAGGGCGATGCGGAGATGGTGAGGCTGCTGGAAAGCTACGGCGCCGTGCCCAGGGCCACCACGGCGGGCCTGTACCGGCAGACAGAACTGGCGCGAAAGATGCTCGCGGGCGAAGCGAAGTATGGAATGGATGGCGCCGGCGGCGATACGCTGGCCGAGCAACTGTTGTGGGGTTCGGCGTGCGGCGGCGATCCCGCGATTGTGCGAATGGCGCTGGGGCGCGTGGACTGGCCGCGCGACGACCGGCGTTGGTTTCACATGCTCGAACAACCGCTGCGCTTTTGGACGCACGGATCGGTGGGCGCGGAATGGGACCGGAGCACATACCTGGAATGCTTCCGGCTGGTTCTGGAACGCGCGGATCCGAATGTGGTGGGCCGCGTAGAGGAGGAGGTGCCGTTCGGACTCACGCTGCTGCACACCGTGGCCGGAGCGCGGGAACATGTGACGCCGGACGAGCGAGTGGCGTTCGCCACGATGCTGCTCGATGCGGGGGCCCGGCTCGACGTGCGAGATCAGTTGTTGAAGAGCACGCCACTCGGATGGGCGTGCCGCTGGGGACGGACCGAGTTGGTGAGGCTGTTTCTGGCGCGCGGGGCCGACCCGGTGGAGCCGGACGCCGAACCGTGGGCGCACCCGCGTGCGTGGGCGGTGAAGATGGGATTCGCCGGGATTGCGGAGATGGTGAATGGGGCCGTTGCATGACCCGGGAAGAAGTGGTGCGCCTGTTGGTGCTGATGCGGATTTGCGACGACTACGAAGAGCCTGAATTGCTACACGACGAGATGGTGCGCGATCATCCGGAGCTCTCGGTCGAACCGGCCGAGGTCACGCGCGCTCTCCGCCAATTGATTGAACTGCGTCTCGCGCATGCGTACGAACTCGGCGAACAAGGACGGGGCCTCCTGGTAGGCGTACCGTCAGAGGAGGAGTTCGCCGAGTGCTATTTCATGGCGAACAAGGAAGGGATTCGCGTGCAGGCGGAGTGCGGAATTCCCTTCAACGACGATGGCAATCTTGACCAGGCATGGTGGGCGCGCCAACGGACGCCGTAGTTGACGGAGTGCAATGACGTGGCAAAGAGATTGGAGCGGAAGAATGAAATAAGGGCGGAGGGTCCGATGGCCCGCCGCCCTTATTGTTGTTCTGAGATGTGCGCCGGGGTTACGCCCGCGGCGCCTTCGGCACAACCTTAAATTTGTCCTTGTCGAAGTAAAGCACACGGCCTTCGCGGTAGCTTTGGACGGCCATGGTGATCAGCACCTGGGCGCGGCCCGCGGTGTCGACGTCGAGCGTGGGCTTCTGGCGCGAACGCATGCAATCCAGGAAGTTGCCGACATGGGTTTGCATGGTGTTGGTCTCTTTGACGGCGACCTTGATCTCCGTCTGCCCCTGGAACTTGTCCTTCAGTTCCGGCATCACCCACTTGTCGCCACGGGCTTCGGCCTTGAGCGTGATGAACGGAGCGAAGCCTTCGAAGCGGCCGTGCTCGACCATGGTGAGCGTGGCCCCGTGGCCGCGGATGAGCCCCGGAATGTGCTGCGAGTTCGCCATCGAGGAGCTGAGCACCAGCGAGTGGCCCTTCTCGTATTCGCCGATGAGGTGGAACGTATCGGGCACCTCGCGGTCGGGCTTCGAATTGTCCTCCGGCAGCTTGTCGAAGACATAGATGCCGCCGCCGGCCATCACCTTGTGCGGGAACTGCGCTTCGCCCCAGCAGACGTTCATCGGAGCGACCACGTGGAAGAACAGGTCGGTGGCAATGCCGCCCGAGTAGTCCCAATATTTGCGGAAACGGAAGAAGCGGTCGGCGCCGAGGTCGCGGCTCCAGTCGCGCTTGGTGGCGTTACCGAGCCACATCTTCCAGTCGATGTAGTTCTCGCCTTTGCCGTCGGGACCGGCTTCCTTGTCGATGGGCCAGTTCCATTCGCCTTCGATCGAGTTGCGGTGATAGGAACCCTGCGACAGGATCATCTTGCCGAGCATGCCTTCGCTGATGAGGCGCTTGGCCTGGTGCCATTGGTCGCCCGAGGTGGTTTGCGAACCGACCTGCAGAACGCGCTTGGTCTCTTTCACCGTGTCGCTGAGCTGCTTGACCTCATCGACGGTGTGGCACATCGGTTTTTCGAGATAGACGTCCTTGCCCTTGTCCATGGCGGCCAGTGCGATGGGGGCGTGCCAGTGGTCGGGCGTGGCGACGATGACGGCGTCGACGTCGGAGCGGTTCAGGATCTCGCGATAGTCGAGCGTGCCGTCGCACTTGTGCAGCTCTTTGTTGAGAGTGACGCGTTTCTGGTAGACGTCGCAAACGGCCACGATCTGGGCATTGTGCGTCGAGGTGCCGGCCTTGGCAAACTCCTTGCCGACATAGGTGCCGCGGCCGCCCGCACCGATGATGGCGACGTTGATGCGGTCATTTGCGCC
Organism: uncultured Solibacteraceae bacterium; assembly: GCA_964449665.1. GTDB lineage: Bacteria > Acidobacteriota > Terriglobia > Bryobacterales > Bryobacteraceae > JAFLBB01. Next base: position 5,958 of record CAYUZM010000025.1, on the reverse strand, counting down.
CAGTACACGGCCGGAGGCGGGTTTGCTAGCGGGGCGGGCCAACAGGGGCGTGGTGGCGGTGAGCGCGGCTCCCACACCTCCTGCGGACTTCAGAAAATTTCTCCGATTCACGTTCGGGTCTTGATTCGACATGGGCCAATCCTTTCTGGAGGCGGCTCGAAAACAATGAGCCGCGGGTGGCGAGGAACACAAACAGTTTATCGCTTAAAGCCTTCGGTTGGAAGGGTGAATCGCGCGGCTGGATTGGGCGGATCATTCGCGCGGCTGCCTCGGGCGGCCGCGCGGCTACACATGCGTCGTGCTGGGAGCGGGGTCGCCCGGCGGCTCATCGGGTTTGCTTACGCGCGGGGCCGCCGGACGCAATACCCAGCAGGTCCAGATCCACAATGCGAGGGCAAGCAATCCGCTGACGACCACCACGCTATTGCCTACCGAAGCGAGGCTGCGATCAATCATGCGCAACGAATGCCCGATCGCCTTGCCGGTGGTAAAGACACCAACCCCGGCTGCGAGCATGAGCATCTGGCTGTCGCGGCGGCGGTACTGAAGGAGAGCATTCCACAAAATGATATTGAGCAGGGCGGAACAGAAGCTCAGGTTGCGGCTGAGCATCGTCATGAAGTAGGTAGCGTGACGCTCCGGCGGTACTGAGGGCGGCGGGGTTTGCTTGAGTGTGGCGAGCGAGAGCGAAACGACAATGATGGCGCCGCCGATCAGAAGCACCTTGCGCGTGCGGGCGGGGTCCGACGACAAGGCCAGGAAAATGAAATGGAGCATCGCCAGCAGGAGCAGCACCTGCAGGATGATTTCATTGGACCAGTAGTATTTGGCGAAGCTCTCCTGCGTCAGAGTGGCCCATTCAATGACGCTGGCAAGCAGCAGCACAATGCTGTAGAGAAAAAGGAAGGGGTAGCGACGGAAAAGGCCTTTGCGTTGCATCGACCCCACGAAGAGGACTTGCAAAACAAAGGCCAGTATTCCAAAAACCTGCCAAACCGGGCTCATTCCACCTTCTCTCTAACCTAATCGGAAGAGAGGGGGAAATACTTCAATTGTTTAGGCAACTTCCCAGATGTCGGGAGGAGGAGCAATGTGCGCCAGTTCCCAAATGTCCGGCGGAGGCGCGATATGGGCCACTTCCCAGATGTCGGGCGGCGGCGCGATGTGCGCCAGCTCATAGATATCCGGGGGCGGAGCAATGTGGGCCAGTTCCCAAATGTCCGGCGGAGGGGCGATGTGGGCGAACTCCCAAATATCAGGTGGGGGAGCAATGTGCGCCAACTGGTTCGATTGGGCGGTAAACCCGATGAGCGTGGCGATCCCCAATAAAAGAGCGAGAGTGATGAATGCGTGTTTGGCCGTAAAGCGATGCCGCATGTAACGCCAACCTTTCTCTGCTGTCACCTGAGATGGCATCTCAGGTGATGACCTTACATAGTGTACTACACACTGAGGTTAGCTAAAACGGAAACCCTAGGGCCATAGGATTTCTCTTATGAAACGGGTAGGAAAAGAGGGATGCGGGTAAGAATTCGAAGACCACGCCGGGCGCTGTCGTTCAAATTGTGGACAAAAGTCGGTTGTTTACAGATGCAAACGCGTAGGAGGGTGCGCGGGTAGAGAGAGGCCCAACGGGTGGATCGACAATATTAATATTGTCTAATGCTAGGATTCGGTGCGGCTAAAGTGGGGAGACGGACGCAGGGCATCTTCCTGCAACGGGGCGTTGCGGTGGCGGAAGCGACGGCCGGGCCATTCCAGCCGCATGTCCTGGGCGACCTCGTCGAGCATCTCGAGGGTGGTGTCGCGGCGTTCGAGGGCGAATGCGGTGAGTAACAGGTTGTCGCAGAGAGCGTTGATCAGACGCGGGATTCCCTGGGAGCGGACGTGAATCTCGCTCAACACCTCTTGCGGAAAGACGTCGGAGTTTTCCATGCCCGCCCGGCTGAGGCGGCTCACGATGTACTCCGTGCTTTCGGCTTCGGTGAACGGGTGCAGCGCGCAACGGAGCACGATGCGTTGTTTGAGCTGGCGCAGATTAGGGGCGTCCAGTTTGCGGTCCAATTCGGGCTGGCCGGCCAGAATCACCTGGAGCAGTTTTCCGCCGCGGTTTTCCAGGTTGCCGAGCATGCGGATCTCTTCGAGCACTTCCCATTCGAGGTTATGCGCCTCGTCGACGATCAGCACAGTCGTGCGCCCTTCGCTCGCCTGTTGCAAAAGAAGTTGGTTCAGTTTGAAGAGCACCTCGGTCTTCGACGGGCGTTCGCAGCGCAAGTCGAGATCGTAGGCGATCATTTCAAAGAATTCAATGGGGGTAATGCGGGAATTGAAGACGAAGGCGAATTCGGTGCGCTGGGCGTAAAGAAAGTCGCGCAGGCACTCGAGCATGGTGGTTTTGCCGGTGCCCACCTCGCCGGTGAGAACGATGAAACCCTTCCGGGACTGTACGCCGTAGATCAGATTGGCGAGCGCTTCCTCGTGCTGCGGGCTGCGGTAGAAGAACGTCGGGTCGGGACTGAGATTAAACGGGTTCTCCGTGAAGCCAAAGAAAGCGTTATACATGATTACCCTGTTACCCGATCCTCCGAAAGATTGTGGCGCGACGAACCTCCACGATTTCTTAATCCTAGCATGGAAAGCAACGCTGTAAAGTAGGCCGTTGGGGGGAGAGGGGATGGTGCTTCAGGCCTAGTATCGGAATTTGAAAGGAATGACTTAAGAAGGGAGACGCAGCGGCCGGGGAAAGCGCTAGCCTATACATAGCAATGAATCAAACCGAGATTGCCGGGCGCCGGGCGGCGCGGATTTTCCCGATCCGGGTGGCGCGCATATTCACGACCAGGGTGGCGCGCGTATTCACGACGGCGGTATGCGCCGCGTTCGCCATGGGCGCGGGGCCTGAGTGGCCGCAGTTTCGCGGCCCGGATGCGAACCCGGTCGGCGCCGACGCGCGGCTGCCCGAACGGTGGTCCACCACGGACAATATCGAGTGGGCGGCCGACATTCCAGGGCGTGGATGGTCGTCGCCCGTGGTGGTGGGGAACCGCGTGTTCGTCACGACGGCAGTGACCGATGGCGTGTCGAAGAAACCGCAATTGGGCACCGACTTCAGCAACGACTATGTTGCCGAGCTTTCCAAGCAGGGGTTGAGCGGCGAAGAGGTGATGGCGCGCGTGAAGGCGCGCGATATGGAACTGCCGCACGAGGTGACGGTGCATTTTTTCCTGTACTGCCTGGACCTGCGGTCCGGTAAAGTGCAGTGGCGGAAGGAATACCACTCAGGCCGCCCGCCGGTGGGCCGCCATCGCAAGAACAGCTTCACGTCGGAGACTCCGGTGACTGACGGCAAATGGGTGTACGTCTATGCGGGCAACCTCGGGCTGTATGCCTACGACCTGCACGGCAAGCAGCAGTGGAAGACGCCGCTCGAAGCCTATCCGATCTATCTCGATTTCGGCACCGGCGGGTCGGCGGCTCTGCACGAGAACATGCTGGTGATCGTGAACGACAACGAGAAGCAGCAGTTTATCGCCGCCTTCGACAAGCGCACGGGCAAGCAGTTGTGGCGGACGCTACGCGACCTGAAAGAGGCCGACGGGCCGCCGAGGCAATCGGGCTGGGCGACACCGTACATCTGGAAGAACAAGGTGCGCACCGAGATCGTCACCAATGGACCGGGAACGATTGTCAGCTACGGCCTGGACGGCCAAGAGCTGTGGAGGATGAGGGGCGTTTCCGTATTGCCGATTCCGATGCCGTTTGCCTATGAGGGAATTCTCTACGTCAATGGCGGGGCGACGCGTCGGCTCTACGCCGTGCGCGAAGGCGCGGCGGGCGACATCACGCTGGGCGACGGGCGTACGGAGAACGAGTTTGTGCTCTGGTCGCAGGAGCGCGCGGGAACGTATCTGCCCACGCAGGTGGCCTATAACGGCGCGTTGTACGTGCTCTCGGAGAAGGGCATCGTCGCGCGCTACGACGCCAAGACGGGCAAGCTTGCCTTCAAGGCCCGGCTCGACACCGCGGGCGGCGCGTTCACCTCATCGCCATGGGCCTACAACGGGCTGGTGTTCTGCATCAGCGAAGAGGGCAAAACATACGTGATGAAGGCGAGCGATAAGTTCGAGCTGATGCGCGTGAACGACCTCGGCGACATGGCGCAGGCGACGCCGGCGATCGTGGGCGAGCGTCTACTCGTGCGCACCGAAGGCAAGCTTTGGGCGATTCGCGGCAAGGGCTGAGAAGCGCCGGGAGAACATTCGGCGAGCGTTGGGCGAAGACGGGGACGCATTCAGATTAAACACGGAATTGAGCCTTGCAGCCGCGCGTGGCGGGTGTATACTGGCCGCAATTTCGGATGAAAAAATCCTGATTGGGCAACGGTGGAGGTCCCGATGAGTTCCTCGCTTGTTCTCCGCCGCGCATTGCGGCTCTTGAGTGGCCTGCTTCTGGCGGCGATGCTGTGGGGCGCGCCCATCGGCACGCTTTCCGGACTCGACGTGACGCAAGTCACCGGCCCCCATACCGACGGCACCATCTACACGATGGACTTCTCGGTGGTGGGATTGCTGTCGACCGTTGCCGGGCCGGACATCGCCGGCGCCTCCGGCTTCGGTTACCTCAACGTCATGCGCAACACCGAGTGGCTGATTCAGAACGAACCGGTCCCACTGCTCGCCGATCTGCTCGGGCAGAATAATTCGCTCTGGTTTTCCACGCCCGACTCCGATTTCACGGACATGTCGGTGGTATTGAACGACGCGCCCTTCGCCTCAACGCCTGTCGTGGACGCAGGATGGTCACTGTTTGCCTCCTCGGGGGGAACCGATCCGTGGGGATTGAACGATGCCGAAGGCGAATCCGGTCCGGCGCTTCCGTTGGGCGAGCCTCCGCCGGCGGTGGCGACGATCGAGGGGTATCTGCGCGGCGGCGTGCCGGACCTGAAGCAACTCGAAATGGAGTGCGGCCCGACGTCCACACTCAACTCGCTGCTCTGGCTGGTGGAGAAGTACAAACTGCCGAAGGACAACCTGCCGAAGAAGCCGGACGGCTCGCTCGACCAGGAGGCCATGCTGAAGCAACTGGCGAAGGCGATGAATCCGGCGTGGGACGAAAATACCCCCGTCAACGGGAATAGTCGCAGCTATCCGGGATTGAGCGGCAACCAACTCGAAGATGGAAAGAAGAAGTTCATCGCCGATACGAAACTGCCGCTCACCGTGCATGGCGGCAAGACCGATCCGAATGCCGTCGGCGCGAAGGCGTTCGATTTCGTGAAGAAGGAATTGAAGCGGGGCCAGGACGTGGAGTTTCTCATCTTCTGGCAGGGCGGCGGAGGCCACTGGGTGACCGTCGTCGGGTACTCCGATGGCGGCAAGGACATGAAGACACTGATTGTCCATGACCCGGATGCGAAGGCCGGCAACCACTATTGGAAACTGAACGACGATGGAACCTTCACGGCGCCCAAAGGGACGGCCGGAACGGCAATTGCCGAGTCGCCGGTGCCGGAACCGGGCACGTTCGTGCTGGTGCTGGCGGTGCTGGCGGGATTGGCCTCGTGGAGACGGCAGGTTGGCGCATCGCGCCGGTTTACGGCTTGTTCAACGAAGGCGGTGCGCGAGGTTTCGCGGGCGCGCCGCGGGGAATGGTAGAACGCGAAGGCACGACGGTGGGCTCGGCCGTGGTGGGTTCCGGCGGCGGAGCGATGAGTTCCAGCTTGGGGTTGCACTCGCCGGCCTTGACCTGGAATGCCGAGATCCGCTCCCAACGTGTGCCCGTGCGCCGTTCGATGATGTGTATGCCCAGTTTGCCGTCGGCGCGGAGACGCCAGTCGGCGTTTGAGGTGGAGGCGCGCGTGGCGGCTAGTTTGAGCGGTTTCGCCGTCACTTCGCGTACCTGCCAGGCCTCGCCGCCGGTTTGCGAGTCCTAGCGCCCGTAACGGGCTCCGGTTTCCGG
>CAYUZM010000024.1:0-17256 GCA_964449665.1 uncultured Solibacteraceae bacterium | reverse complement strand
ACCCGTGTAACCGGTGTGCGCGATGCGCCCGGCAATGCCGCAGATTTCCCCATCGGCGAACCAATAGTATTTGATGCCGGAGAGATCGACAGGCGTCAATTTCTGGACGGTGTCTTTAGCGCGGGGTCCTTGGACGGCGAGCTGGGCGTAGCGGTCACTGGCGAAGTCGACGACAGCATCGAACTTGTTGTGCGCCACGATGTGCTCGTAGTCTTTGTCCTGGTTGGAGGCGTTGACGCACAGGAAATAGTGGTCGGCGCTCACCTTGTAGATGAGAATGTCGTCGACAAATCCGCCGTGTTCGTACAACAGCCCGGCATACTGCGCCTGCCCTGTCGCCATCTTCGAAACGGCGCTGGTGGCGGCATAGTTCACCAGATCGAACGCCTGCGGCCCGCGGATCTCCACTTCGCCCATATGGCTGACATCGAACAGCCCCACGGCCCGCCGCACCGTATTGTGCTCGTCGATAATCTGCGTGTACTGCACCGGCATGTCCCATCCGCCGAAATCGACCATACGCGCGCCCAAAGCGCGGTGCACGGCGTTGAGAGGAGTCTTTTGCAACTCCGGTGCGAGGCTCATGAAACAGTCAATGTAGCATAGTCGCCCAAGCCGAGCCGCCACTCGCGCCGCGAATCGGGACAGGGGCTCTTTGGCAGGCCGTTTCCGCGTCCCCATTCGCCCCGCCGAGCGTCTGGCGGACCCCCGGTAGGGAACACGTCAACGTGCGCCGCTGCGCCTCCGCCGGTACTCCGTACGGAGCTCGCCAACGTACCCCGCCGCGCCCCAGCCGGCCCCCCGTACGGAACTCGTCAACGTACTCGGCCGGCACCCGCTCCCCCGCCCGGACTACGTCACCTCTCCCATTTGGCATACCGCGTGCTCTTACATCGGCAACTGGTCGGAAAGCTGGTAAATGAAGGTAGGAATGGGATCAGTTGTGAAAATAATACTGGACGCGGGTAGGAAATTTTTACAGCCTGACTCCGCTCTTATTCTCCCTGCAACAGCTTTCCCGGTGGTTTCGAGATCCCTCCAGGTCTTAACCGCCGAACGAAATCGGATACGCCAACAGATTCACCAGGTGATCTCGCGGCGGCAGCGGGTCGTACTCCTCCAAGACCCCTTCCGACGGTTCTCGCGCCGCAGCCTCCCTCTCTGCGGCGCGAGGTCCGGAACCTCATGGCAACCGTGCCAAGTTGGGTAGCGCGGACACAAGGCATGGGCGTGCCTTCGACCTCAAAAAAGCGTAACCCTTTGCCTGGAAATTGATCCACTCGTAGATGGTGGACAATAGTTCTGATCTGAGTAACGTAGGAGACAAAACGATGATTCCAGACTTGATCCGCACCAATTCCAAGTGGGCCGCTCTCTGTATGGGAGGCCTGCTGCTCGCTTCCTCGGGATGCGCCACCAAGAAACACGTAAAAGCCACAATCCAGCCCGTCGAAAATCGCGTCGGTTCGCTGGAGCAAAAAAACACCGAAAACGAGAAGGCGATCGAAGATCTCGAAGCAAAGGCTTCCAAGATCGATGAATTGGCGAAGAGCGCCGATCAGCGCGCGCAAGACGCCATGAAGGCCGCCAAAGACGCCGACGAGCAGGCCAAGGTTGGCCAGCGCAAGGCCGAGGAAGCCATCATCGCCGCCAACGCCGGCAAGAAGCTGGCCGAGCAGGGAATCGGACGCCTCGATACGGTCGAGAAGCGGATTCTCGGTCTGGACAGCTATGCCGTGGTCGCCGACGAGACGGTCTACTTCGACCTCTCCAAGGAAGTCCTCTCCAAGGAAGCGCAGGAACTGCTGGATGGCTTGGCCACCCGGATGGGAACCCACCACCGCTACCTGATTGAAGTGCAGGGCTTCACCGACAACTCGGGCTCGCCGAAGTTCAATCTCGATCTGAGCCGCCGGCGCGCCGATGCCGTCGTCCGCTACCTCACCCTGCAACACAAGGTTCCGCTGCATCGCATCACCGTGATCGGCCTGGGACCGGAAGCGCCGAGCGCGGACAACAAGTCCCGCGATGGCCGCAAACAGAATCGCCGTGTCGAGGTCCGCGTGTTTTCGGCTGACCCCGATGCTCGCCAGACGGCTTCGAACGGGCCCCGCGCGACGCAGTAATTCTCGCGTCGCTCTCGCGGTTTTCAATTTGCTCCGCTGGTAGTCTGGGACCGGTGGAGCCGCCCAGTGAGGTTCGGAGGCCGAGCTGGGCCGTGCCGGGCGTGTGGGAGATTCCACGCCCGGCATTTTTGCGTTTGGAACGTGCCGCATGGCGAACCCGGCCCGCCGGGGCGCGGCAATCGCCGCGGCACGGCAATCCCTCGACCTAACGCAGCGTTCGCTGCAGATCCTTCGCCAGCACATCGGCGCGCTGGGCCAGGTTGCGCGCGGTCATCAGGTCGGTTTCCCGCTGGTCCCGAGCCTGTTGCGTGAAGGACCGGATGCGGATCACCATGTCCGATTGCTGCGCGTCGAGCGTGCGCGTGCTTGCCTGGGCCACGATGGCATCGGCGTTGCGGAGATATTGCTCCAATTCTCCTTGATAGCGCCGCTGCTCGTCGGCTGTGAGCAGTTGAACGAGCTTGGGCGGCTCCGGCGCGGGCTGTACCTGCTGCGCCGGTTCCTGCGGCGCGGGCTGTGCCTGCACGGGCGTGGGCCGCCTGGGACGCCGCGGCTGCTGCGGCGGCGGATGGGGCACGTCGATCTCTTCGGGCGGCGCCGGCACGGTGGAAAGCGGCGGTGCCTGGGCTTCCACCTTGGGCGGCGGAGGCATCGGGTCCTGCTTGGCCGGCGGCGCGGGCTTGGCCACCGGAATCTGCGCCGGCGGCGGCGTGGGCTTCTTCTTGCGGAACAGACAACCGCCGGAAGGCAGCACGCTTGCCGCCAGCAACAACGCCGCCAGAACGCCCTGGAGTTTCATGCTCTTCTCTCCGGCGCTGCGGTCTTCCCCGCGCTCTCCGGCGGCTGCGCCCCGGCCATGGCCACGCCTTCCAGAGGATTGATGGACGACTCGTCCTCGGGCGCTGGAAAGCGCAGCCGGAACGTGGTTCCTTCGCCCGGCTGGGTCACGAAATCGATAGTGCCGTTGTGCAGTTGCACGATCCGGAAGGTCATCGCCAGTCCGATGCCGGAGCCCTTGGGCTTGGTCGTGAAGTAGAGGTTGAAGATGCGCTCCTGCAACTGCGGCGGAATGCCCGCGCCCTGGTCGGAGACGCTGACCGTGATTTCTTCTCCGGCTCTCTCCACGCGCACTCTCAGACGTCCTCCACGCTGCATCGCCTCAATGCCATTGTTGACCACATTGAGCAGCGCTTGCTTGAGCAAATCTTCATCTCCGCGCAGTTTTACCGCCGCCTTGGCCGAATCGAGCTCAATGCTGACTCCGGCGCGTTCGGCCTCCGGCCACAGCAGCGCGGAAACCTGCCGCGCCACCTCCACGATGTTCACCGGTTTCATGTTCAGCTCCATCGGCCGCTGGAAATCGAGGAACGTCTTCACCACGCGGTCCAGCCGCGCGATCTCGCTTCCGATGACGTTCACCTCGGGATGCGCGTCGGGCTGCTCGCCCAGTTTCGAGCGCAACACCTCCAGGTGCAGCGCAATCGCGTTCAGTGGATTCTTGATCTCGTGCGCCACGCCGCCGGTGAGCCGGCTGATCGCCGCAAGCCTCGTGGAAACGTCCAACTGCGTGCGCAACTGCTTGCGCGTTTCGGCGTCGCGCAGCGTCAGCAGCACGCCGCTGCGCCCGGCTTCGGGGAAGTTCTCGAGAAATTCGACATTGGCCAGCAGCCGCAGCGGCGACGCGTTGGCGCGCGGAAACTCCGTCACGGCGTCGCGCACGCCCTGTCCCTCGCGCATCACGCGGCGCACCAGGTCGCCCAGGTGCGTGCCTTCGGGAAACAGATCGTCGAGCGTGCGATCCTGCGCCACCGATACGCCCTGCAATACGCGTGATGCCGTGCGGCTGGCGCGGAGCAGCCGGCCGCTCGAGTCAAACAGCAGCACCGACTCTTCCAACCGCTCGAGCATCTTCTCGATGTTGCCGCGCAGTTGCATCACGTCTTCCCGCGCCCCGCGGTACTGCCGGCTCAACAGGTCGAGCTTCGACTGCACATCGGCGAACTCCTTGCTCTCGCGCTTGGCTTCGGCTTGACCGGGCTCGTCTTCGCGGAACTCGCCCGTGGCGATGCTTTCAATCCTCTTGCTCAACCGTTCCAGCGAGCTGAAGATCACGTTCGAAACGATGCCCGCCAAAATGATGGAGGCCAGCAGCGACAACGCCGACACCACCACCAGGCTGCGAACCTGCGGCATGATGGCGCTGCGCAGCAACACCGTGCTCACCACGACGTGGATGCTGAGCACCGGTTTCGACATCCCTTCGACGCCCAACGGCACCACAATCTCGTAGTCCTTCCGTCCGCCCAGCACTTCCCCCAGCCGTTCCCACAGCGGCCGCTCTTTCCACTCCGCAAACGCCGGCAACGGCTCGAACACCGTATGCACGCGCGAAGGCGTCGACGCCGCCAGCGCCCGCGAATTTTCGTCGCAGATCAGGATCTCGATGATCGCATTCGAGCTGGCCATCGTCTTTTCGAGCAGTTCCGGCAGCGCAAGGTCCTCGTCGACGATGCGCTCCCATAGCCGCTTGGTCGCCTCAATCGTCACCGGAGGAGGCTTAACTTGCCGCGCCTGTTCGTTCACCCGCTGCAACACTAGATGGCGCACTTGCAGCGCGATCGCCTGTGCCCGCTCCAGCGCGTCGTTGAAGTTCGCCTCGGCCGCAATGCGCAAACTCACCACGCACTGTGCAAACACGAGCAGCGTCACCAAAGTGACGATCGAGATGCGTAGCCGCGTCTTCAGCGACATTTCGCCCGTGAACCTCCGCGACCTACTGGTTCTCGCTCTCGGCTTGCGATGCCGACCCGTACTCTTTGAGCTTGTTAAACAGCGTCTTCAGACTGATGCCTAAAATCTCCGCGGCCCGGGTTTTGTTGTTCTTCGTGTGCGCCAGAGTGAGGAAGATCATCGCCTTTTCGGCATCGTGCACCGTGGTGCCCACCGGCAGCGTGATCGTCTCGCCCGATTGCGCCGCGGGTCCGGCCGCCGCGCCCGCCTCGCCGCCATTGGCCGACGCCAGATTGATGCCGGCGCCGAGCGTGGGCGGCAAATGTTGCACCTGCACGTTGCCCTGGCCCGCCAGAATCGCCGCGCGCTCCATGATGTTGCGAAGCTCGCGCACGTTGCCCGGCCAGTTGTGCCGCGTCAAACGCACAAGCACGTCGGCGTCCATGCCCGTCACGCGAGTCCCGTTCTTTTCGTTCAGGTCGCGCAAGATCGCCTCGCACAACACCGGAATATCGTCCAGGCGCTGGCGCAACGGCGGCAGCTTCAACTCAAACACGTTCAGCCGGTAGTAAAGGTCCTCGCGCAGCATGCCCTTCTTCACGGCTTCTTCCGGCGGACGGTTCGTCGCCGCCAGCACGCGAACGTCCACCAGCGTTTCCGACTTCCCGCCCAGCCGGCGCACTTTCGAGTCTTCCAACACGCGCAGCAGCTTCGCCTGCGTACCGATGGGCATCTCGGCCAGCTCGTCGAGCAACAGCGTGCCGCCCTGGGCCAGCTCAAAGCACCCGGCCCGCCGTTCCACCGCGCCCGTAAACGAACCCTTTTCGTGGCCGAACAGTTCGCTTTCCATCAGCGTCTCCGGCAGCGCGGCGCAATTGATCGCCACAAACGGCCCGGAAGCGCGCGGCGAGTTCTCGTGAATCGCTCTCGCCACCAGCTCTTTGCCCGTGCCCGATTCGCCCGTGATCAACACCTGCGCCTTCGTTGGCGCCACCTGCTGCACCAGCGAAAAGATCTGGCGCATTGGATCGCTCACGCCCACCAGGTCGCCCAGCACGCCCTGATAGCTCAACTGCCGCTTCAAGCGCTCGGCCTGGTCGCTCAGCCGCGCCTGCGCGGCCGCCCGGTCCAGCAACATGCGCAACACGCGCGGCTGAATGGGCTTTTCCAGAAACCAGAAAGCGCCCAGGTCGAGCATCGTGTTCATCGCCGTTTCGATGTTGCCGAAGGCGGTAAGCACGATCGCCGGAATCGCCGGACCCTTGCTCTGCAATTGCCGCAGTAATTCGTAGCCGTCCAGCCGCGGCATCATCAAGTCGGTGAGAATGATCTGCGGTTCGAAGACGGGAATCTGGTCCAGCGCTTCCTGGCCGTCGGCGGCGATCTGAGTGAGGAAACCCCAGCCGGAGATCATGCTGCGCAAGCCGTTGCGCTGATTCTCCTCGTCGTCGGCGATGAGCACTCGCACCGGTGAGGCGAGATCCTCCGATTTTGTCTCCGTCGTACTCATGCCCTTTAGTGTAACGCGGCCCTTCCAGGCAAAACCGCAATTGAATCAAAACATTTTGGGGCGGCCGCGTGCAGTCGCGCCCGCCCCAAACACTGCCTTCCGCCTACCGGATGGCGACCGTGATCGACTGGCCCGCCGACGTTCCCGTGCCCACGATCAGCTCCACCGGAACGTTGGACCCCGTCGAGATTCCTTCGGGCACCACGGCGTTCACCTGCAACACGCCCGAGACGAACAGCGGCGCCGAGCCTGCATACACGGGCGTCACTTCCACGCCCCCGATGCGCACCCGCACCGCGCCCAACGGACGTTTCAATTCAGCCACCGTCCGCGGCACAGAACCGTTCACGCCCGCCGGCGTCGTCTGCCCTTCGCCGGTGGCGTAGAGCACAATCACTTCGCCGCGCGCCGCCGGGTTCGACGGCGAATTCACCGTGCCGTTCTGGTTCAGAATCGCACCCTGACCCGAGCCCGTCGAGGTAAGACTGAAGATGCCCGGCGCCGTTGCCGCCACACGCCGCTCCAGTTGGTTCGTGCGCACGCCCTTGTACTCCACCTCGACCTTGGTCGAGAAGGCGCCCGCCAGTTCGTACGGCACAATGCAGTTCACCTGCGTGGCCGAGGCGTAGAGGATCGGCGCGGGCACGCCGTCAAACAGCACGCGCGTCTCGCCCACCGTCGTCGGAACCGTGCCCTGCGGCGTCAGTTGGAACGATACGCCCGCCGCCGGTCCAATGCCCGTGCCGCGCAAGGTGACGATCAATCCCGGCGCCGCTTCGCTCGGATTGAAACTCGCGCCATGCTGGAATGCCGTCAGCGACCCCGCCGGAGGCGCCGTGACCGTCAGGGTCACCGGAACCGTCAGCGGTGAGTTGTTGGCGTTGGGCGCGGTGACATTCACCGTTCCCGAATAGACGCCCGCCGCCAGTCCGGTCACGCTCACGCTCACCGCGACGTTCGATTCCGTCACGCCGTTGGCGGGCGTCACCGACAGCCACTGTCCGCCATTGGCCGTGGACGTGGTCAGCGTGTAATTCACCGAGTTGCTCGACTTCAGATTCAACTGCTGCGACGCGGGAACCGCGCCTCCAATGGTGTAGGTGAACGCCAGGTTCGCGGGCGAAGCCACAAGTTGATTCACCGCCGGCGGCACTTCCAGCGTGATGGGAATAATCTGCTGCGCGCCCAGCGCGCTCGACGTCACGCGGATCGTTCCCGTGTAGGTGCCCGCCGTCAGCGCGTTCGTCTTGATCGAAACGCTCAACGTGCCCGGCGTCAGTCCGCCGCTCGGCGTCACGGCGAGCCAGTCGCCGCCGTTCAGCGTCTCCACCGTTGTCGTGAAGTCGAGGCGGCTGCCCGTCGAAGATACCGTCAACGTCTGCGCGGCCGGCGGCGTCGTTCCGCTGGTCTGCGTGAACTTGAGCGAGTTCGGCGTCACCTGCAGCGTCGAACTGTTGTTGCCGTTGTAGAGCACCGGCACGTAAATGGGACTGTTTGCCGCGCCGGAGGTGATGGCGAGCAACCCCGTATAGGTTCCGCCCGAGAAGTTCGTGTTGATGCCCACCGTCACCGGCTGGCCCGTCGTGCCCGTCAGCGGACCGGCGATGAGCCATGCCCCGCCGCTCATCGTGGTCGGCGATACCGTGTAGCTCAACGAGCCCGAGGTCGCCGTCACGCTCAAGCTCTGGTCCGGAGGCTGCTGGCCGCCGGTGCCGAAGGAGAACCGCAGCGGCAGATCCGGACCGTCGATTGGGATGTGGTCGCTCACCTGAAGCGTCACCTCCACGCCTCGTGCCTGGCCGGTCAACCCGGATGGCGGGATGGTCACCGTTCCCGAGTAGAGGCCCGGCGTCAATCCGGTCGGGTTAACCGTAATCGGCAAATCGGCCGGCGTGTTGCCCGATGCCGACGATACGCCCAGCCACGCGCCGCCCGAGGCAACGTTTGTCGCCACCGTGAACGGAAACGCCACGCCGGTCGAGGTGATCGAAACCGGTTTCGCCGCCGGAGTCGCTTGGCCCGTCTGGTAAACGAAGTTCATCCGCGTCCGGCTGATGCGCATGAGCGGGCTTGCCGAAACGGTGAGCGTCACCGGCAATGTCAATTGCGACACCGCCGCGCCGGGCACGGCAATGCCAATGCTGCCCGTGTACTCGCCCGCCACCAGCGTGCCGGGATCTACTGTAACGAGGATCGCCGCCGGACTTGTGGTCGACGTTGGCGTGGCCGAAAGCCATGTGCCGCCGTTGGCGTTCACCGTCACGCCCACCGGCAGGCCCGCGCCCGCGTTAGTCACAAGAACCATTTCGCCCGCCGGCGCGCTGCCGCCAATCTGATGATGGAAGGCCAACGACGCCGCAGAAAGCGATACCACCGGCTTATCGGTAACCTTCAAGGTGACCGCTACCGTCTGCGGACTGTTCGATGCGCCCGGCGCGGTGAGCTTGATGTTCGCCGTATAGTCGCCAACGGCAAGCCCCTGCGGGTTCGCCGAAACCGAAAGGTTGAGCGGAGAGGTGCCCGACGTCGGCGACACGGAAAGCCATGCGGGGCCCGCGCCTCCGCCTGTCGCCTCCGTCGTCACGCCCACGCCCACCGACGCGCCCGTGCTGCCCACGGTCAACACGCGCGGCAGCGGCGCAGATGTTCCCAGCTGATAGGTGAATGCAAGCGAGGAGGGCGCGGTGGTCAGCGTCGTCTCCGGCGTGACAATCAGCGTTACGGGAATGTCCAACGCCGGGTTTCCCTGGCTGGTGGATGTCAGCGCGATCTTGCCGGTGTAAGTTCCTATGGGGAACGAGTTGTTCACCGTCACGCCGAGCGTCAGCACGGTCGGCGTCGTTCCGGTCGCCGGCGGCACTACGCTGAGCCACGTTCCGCCGCTCGTGGTGGAAGGCGTGGCCGTGAAGTTCAATTGCGACGTGCCCGACGAGCCCAACGACACGGTTTGCTGCGGCGGCTGCGACCCGTTCATCGCGTATTGGAAGGTCAGCGACGCCGGTGCGGCCGTCAACTGCGCGTTCGTGCTCACCGTGAAGCTCACCGGAATGAGAAGCGGCGTTCCCGTTCCATTCGCCGCCGCCACCGAGATCTGCGCCGAATAGTTGCCCGGCGGAAACGAGGAGTTCGCCAGTACGAACACCGTCATCGTGAACGGAAGTGAGTTCGACGACGAGATGAACAACCACTCCGAGGCGCCGATGAGCGGAGCCTGCTTGGTGACCGTCACCGCCATGCCGGCCGTGCCCGACACGTTCACGGTCTGCGCCGACGGATTCACCGATCCGATCTGATAGGCGAAGGCGAGCGTTGCCGGGCTCGCCGTAATCGATTGGGCGTTCATGGCCGGCATGCTGGCGAATAACAGCACAGCCGCTGCGGCCAAAGGAAACATCTGGGTGGGTGCCTTCATGGTCGAGTCTCCGTTCCTCATCCTTGCCAAACTCATGCTCGCTATCGATCTCCGCATAGCGAGCGCCGGACGCGAATTCTCACACCGGTTCGTTAAAACATATTCTATGCAAAATGTTTGCCAATAAAAAGGCCCGCCAAGTTTCCATCGGAAACCCGCGGGCCGTTGGATAAGACGCGTTTGGCTGAATTCCGGTTACAACCTTGTGCGTTTCTTGCGCATCCGCTTAATCTTCGCTGCCAAGTAATCCCGTAATCGCGCCTAATCCCGAACGCTCATCGCCGCCCGAGGTCGGCGATACAAATTGGCGGCGCAACTTCTCCAACGTCATCGATTGAATGATGACCTTGCCGGGTCCCGTCAATGTCGCCAGGAATAATCCTTCGCCGCCGAATATTGCAGTTTTGATGCCACCCACGAACTGGATGTCGTAACTCACCGATTCCTCAAATGCCACAATGCATCCCGTGTCCACCTGCAGCATCTCGCCTTGCTTCAAAGTGAACTCCAAATGGTCGCCGCCGGCGTGAATAAACGCCGTGCCCGGACCGGTGAGTTTTTCCAGAATGAATCCCTCGCCGCCGAGAAATCCCGCGCCCAGCTTCTTGGTGAAAGCAATGTTTAATTGCACCGTCGATTGCGCGCACAGGAAGCTGTCGCGCTGCACCAGAATCGACTGTCCGCTGCTCAGGTTGAACACCTGAATGCGCCCCGGATAGTCGCCCGCAAAACCTACTTCGCCCGAACCGCTCGACCGGAAATAGGTGAGGAACAGCGACTCGCCCATCACTTTCCGCTTCAACGCGCCCCACAATTTTTCGCCGATCGAATTGCCGCTCATCCGCGTTTCCCAACTGATGCTCGGCGTCTTGTACACCATCTTTCCCGCTTCGGCGTACAACTCCTGGCCCGGCGTCATCTTCAGGCGCGCCACCTGCAGGTTGTCGCCAAAGATTTCATAGCTCAGCGGTTCGTTCGACGTATAGCCCGCCGCCAGTGCCGTGCCCGCCACCTCGGCCCCACCCCCGGCTACACTCCCCGCCGGACGCCCGCAACCGGCGCAAAAACGCGCGTTCTCCGAAACCTGATTCCCACATCCCGTGCAAAATGGCATAACCGAATCTCCTCCAACCCCGTATCTTACAATGGGACTATTCCCATCCAATGAGTTTGCACTCCCCGTTTGATACGCGCCCGCCGCGGCGTTTGTTCCCCTTGTTGTGCGCCTTGTTTTCGGCCGCGCTCTGGCTCGACGCGCGGCAGGATTGGCTCGCCTGCGGAACCCACTCGCTCTCCAACCAGGAAGCCCTCGCGCTTCACCGCGCCGCCGTTTCCCAGCGCAAACTCTCCACCATCCGCACCCGTACCGCCGGCATCGACAGCGTCGCCCGCGACATCGGCAACATCGCCATTCTCGAAGACTCCGACGGCGTCGTCGCGCGACGCAATTCGTTCAACTTGAATGGGCGCACGCTGCGCTTCCTGCCCCAATCCGGTTCCGCCGGATACAAGTTCGAAACCGCCGCCGGATCGTACGACACCGCTCAGGCCTCGGCCGGCACGGCGGTCACGTTGGAAGACGACGACGCGCGCCTGGCTCCGCTCCCCTTCGCGTTCGCCTTCTACGGTCAAACCTACAACTCCGCCTTCATCAACTCCGACGGCAACCTCACCTTCGTCCTTCCCGACACCTCCACCGCTGACCGTTCACTTGGCCGCTTGAACGCCGGCCCGCCGCGCATCGCCGCACTGTTCCGCGATCTCGATCCCTCCTCCGGCGGCGCAAGCGTGCGCGTCCTCTCCACATCGAACGTCTTCGTCGTGTCGTGGACCGGCGTACCCGAGTTCGGTACCAGCCGCGCGCAAACCTTCCAGATCCGCCTCTTCCCAGATGGCCGTATCGAAACGGCGTTCTCCGCCATCACTACCTCGGAAGCGGTCGTCGGCATATCGCCGGGCAGCTTGCCGGGAGCGAGCGCCGTTGTCAGTTTCAACCAGGGCAGCGCCAACACCTTCACCGGCACCGTCGCCGAACGTTTCTCCGGCTCCGAAGCCGTCGACGTCGTATTCACGGCGCAGAAGTTCTACGAAACTCACGACGACGCCTACGACTACCTTGTTCTCTACAACAACCTCGGCATCCCGGCGAGCGACGGCGCCGTCGCCTATGAACTTACGCTGCGCAATCTGCGCGAAGGCTACGGTGATGAGCAGATCGAAGTTGGCGCGCTCTATGGTTCGCGCCGCCGCCTGCAGGGCTTTCTGAACATGGGCCCGCTCAGCCAGTACCCGCGCGACCCGTTGGGCATCGTTCCGGCGCGCGCCACCAGCCGCGACACGCCCCTCTCGGTCCTCGGCCACGAAGCGGGCCACCTCTTCCTCGCCTTCACGAGCGTGCGCGATCCAGCTGATCCCACCGCGCTGCCCATGCTCGGCCGCCAGACCGCGCACTGGAATTTCCGCTTCAATTCGGAGGCTTCGCTGCTCGAAGGCAACCGCATCCGCGACAACGGTCCCTCCGCTTCGCCGCGCTTTACCACCACGGCCACCGTGGAAGGCTTCGCGCCGCTCGATCAATACTTGATGGGCTTCCGCGACCCGTGGGAGGTGCCCGACACGTTCTACGTCGCCAACACCACCATCGGCAGCAACGACCGGCCGCCGCAGACGGGCATCAGCTTCCAAGGCACGCGCCGTGATGTCACCGTCAACGACATCATCGCTCTCTACGGTCCCCGCAAGCCGAATGCGTCGATGGCGCAACGCCGCTTTCGCTTCGGCTTCATACTCATCACCGCGGCTGGACAGGAGCCCTCGGCCGCCGATCTCGCCAAGCTCGACGACTTCCGCCAGCAGTTTGAGACTTACTACCGCACGGCCACCTCCGATCGCGCCGAAGCCGATACTTCCCTGCGCCGTGCCGTGCAGTTTTCCATGTGGCCCGCAACCGGCGTGGTGGCGGGCACAACCGCGCGCGCCACTGTAACGATCGACCGCCCCGCGCCCGCCAACCTCACCTTCCGTCTGCAGTCGGCCAACGGCCTGGTACAAATGCCCGCTACGTTCACCGTGCCCGCCGGAGCCGCCGGCGTCGCCTTCAACTGGACCGCCACCGCGCCGGGCATCGACGAGATCACCGTCCTTTGCGACGACACCTCCTACGCGCCCGAAGTCGCGCGCATTCAGATTGCGCCCGCTGCCTCCGCGCTTGGGCTGCGCGTCGTCTCAGGCGACAAGCAGCGCGCGAGCGGCGACTCGCCACTGCCGCAAGCGATTCAGGCCCAAGTGGTCGATTCGAATCTCGTCCCCTACGCCGGATACGCCGTGAGCGCCGCACCAGTGGCCGGCGGAAGCGTTTCGCCCACCACGGCCACCAGCGATGAGTCCGGCTTCGTTCGTTTCAACTGGACACCCGGTCCCGGACCTATCTATCAACTCAACCTCGGCGTCGCTTCCTCGGGCGCCGCCGTGGCTGCCACCGCCCTCTCGCGCCCCTTCATCGCCGATGCGGGAATCGTCAACGCCGCCTCGTTCGCCCCTGGAATCGTCAGCGGCGGCATCGGAACCATCTTCGGCGCATCGCTCGCCGCCGGAGCGACCGCCTCCGGCGCGCCGCCGTTCTCCGACACGCTCTCCGGCGTACGCGTCTCCATCAACGGCCTGCCCGCTTCGCTGCTCTTTGTGAGCGACCGCCAGATCAACTTCGTCGCCCCCATTGGCCTCGTCCCCGGTCAGGCGCAGGTCACCGTTACCGCGGGCGCGCTCAACGAGACGTCCAACGCGATCACCGTTCCTGTGCTCGCCACGCAGCCCGGCATCTTCGTGCGAGGCAGCAGCGCCGCCGCCATCCGCAACGGCGAGTTTTTGGAAATCTACTGCACGGGCCTCGGCGCCACACAGGCCAGCTTGCAGAATATTTTTCTCGAAGAGACCACCACGCGCCCGCGCGTCACCATCGCCGGCCGCGACGCCGAGGTCCTCTTCAGTGGTCTCGCCCCCGGGTTCACTGGACTCTATCAGGTGAACGTGCGCATCCCCGCGGGCGTCACCGGAGTGCAGCCCGTGCAGATCTTCCAGGGCAGCACGGCGAGCAACCTCACGCAATTCGGCTTCTGACGGAGTCACGATGAAAATCGAATTTCTGAACGCCGCCATCGAAGAAGCGAAACTCGGCAAACAGGAGGGCGGCATCCCTATCGGCTCCGTGCTCGTTATCGACGGCCGCATTGTTGGCCGCGGCCACAACCGCCGCGTGCAGCAAGGCAGCGCCATTCTCCACGCGGAAATGGACTGCATCGAAAAGGCGGGACGTCTCAAGGCGGGCGACTACGCTCGCGCCACGCTCTACTCCACGCTTTCCCCGTGCGACATGTGCAGCGGTGCGTCGCTGCTCTACAAGATCCCCAGAATCGTCATCGGAGAGAACCGGACGTTCCAAGGCCCCGAAGACTATCTGCGCGCGCGTGGCGTGGAGTTGGAAATCGTCGACGATCCCTCTTGCATCGAACTGATGCGCTCGTTCATCGCCGAAAACCCGAACCTGTGGTTTGAAGATATCGGCGTCTAACCGCGCGCCTGCAACCGCGCGCCGCTAGCTGCGCGCCTCCCACCACGGATGCGGCGGCTCGCTCTGCGCCCTCGGCTCCGTGCGCGCCACGTCCATCTGCCTTTCCATCCCCATGGCCACCTCCGGCATCTTCGCCGCCAGGTCTTTCTTCTCGGAACGGTCCGCCGCCAGATCGTACAACTCCACCGCCGCGTCCGGCTTCGGCCGCACAATCTTCATCGTCCCCCGCCGCATCGCCGCCATCGGCTTCTCGGGCCGGAACGTCTTCGTCTCTCCGTTGTATCGAGGCAACTCCCAATACAACGATTCATGCGGTTTTTGTTTTTTGCCCAAAAGTGTCGGCAGTACCGAGAAGCCATCGAGCCCCGCCGGCGCGCTGGCGCCCGCAACCTCCGCCGCGGTCGGTAGAAAGTCGGCGAAGTTCCAGTAATAGGCGCTCGTCTTGCCCGCCGCGATCCGCCCCGGCCACCGCGCCACCATGGGCACTCGGATGCCCCCCTCGTACATGGTCGTCTTCTGTCCGCGCAATCCGGCGGTGTTGTTGAAAAAGTCGTTGTGAAACCCGCCCATTACGCCGCCGTTGTCGCTCGTAAAAAAGACCAACGTGTCTTCTTCGAGCTTTAAATCCTTTAGTAGCGCCATCACGGAACCCACGTAGCGGTCCACGCGCGCCACCATGCCCGCATACGCCGGACCCAACTCGTCCTGCCGCTTCAACCGCCCCGCCGGATTCACAAACGGCTCGCCGTTGGGCACCTTTCCGCGATACGGCCCCATCGAATCCTCGGGCACGTGCGGCTCAAAGTGCGGTACCGTCCACGACAGATACAGGTAGAACGGATTGCTCTTGTTGCGCCGCACAAAGTCGAGCGCCTTCTCGTTCATCACGTCGTTGCCATACGTCTGCCGCCCCGGCGTATCGTTGCCCTTCAGCGGATACTCGTTCTCGTTGCTGTAGAGAAACCGCGGATATTGAAAATGCGCGTGCGCCTGATGCAGGAAACCGAAGAACTCGTCGAAGCCATGCTTCCACGGCACGCCCGTCGTGCCGATGTTTCCCAAGCCCCACTTGCCGAACAGCCCGGTCTTATAACCGGCGTCCTGCAATAGGTTCGCCACCGTACGCTCCTCGGGCAGCAGCGGCGCGCCGCCCGTGTTGCAGCGAATCGGCGTGTGGCCCGTGTGCAGGCCCGTCATCAGGCAACTGCGCGACGGCGCGCACACCGTGCAGCCCGCGTAGGCGTCGGTGAACCGCAGTCCCTGCGTGGCCAGCTTGTCGATGTTCGGCGTCTGAATCCACTTCTGCCCGTTGCAGCCCACATCGCCGTAGCCCATGTCGTCGGCCATCATCCAAATGATGTTCGGCTTCTTCGCCGCCGCGCGAAGCGGTAAAACGGAGGCGGCCGCGCCCGCGAGAAATTCACGGCGTGTGTTCAGGTTCATGCGGGCAGTATATCGCCCCCGGCGCCGCGCTTTGCCGCGCCGAATCTCTCGCGTGAACGCGCCCGCGCCCGCGCCGCTTCCTCTGCGCGATTCTTCGCTGGCGCGCTCGTCTCCAGCGCCTCCATCAACCGCTTCGACACCGCCGCAATCTCGTCCACCGCCGCCAGAAACACGCCTTCATTGGCCTTCGACGGCTTCTGAAAACCGCTGATCTTCCGCACGAATTGTAGCGCCGCCGCGCGCACCTCTTCCTCCGTCACGGGCGGATCGAAATTGAAGAGCGGTCGAATATTCCGGCACATCTCTCTATCCTCTCAATCGTTCGCGGCCACGCACGCGGCCGCCCGCGCCAGCAGCATCGCGCGCTCGCGCCCGTTGCCCGCAAGCGAGGCCGCGCGCTCGAACTCCACGCGCGCCTCGCCCAACCGCCCCAGCTTGAACAGCAAGTCGGCGCGCACGCTCGGCAGCCTGTGGTAGTTCGCCAGCACCGACTCGCCCGCCAATCCGTCCACCAGCAACAGGCCCGCCTCCGGTCCATACGCCATCGCCACCGCCATCGCGCGATTCAACTCCACCACCGGAGAAGGCACGGCCGCTGCCAGCTCTTCATACAGTCCCGCGATGCGCGCCCAGTCCGTCTCCGCCGCCTCCCGGGCCCGCGCATGACACGCCGCAATCGCCGCCTGCAACGCATAGGCGCCGCGCTCACCACCCAACGCCTCCGCGCGCGCCAGCGCCGCCAGCCCGCGACGGATGAGCAACTGATCCCACTTCGCCCGGTCCTGCTCCAGCAAAAGAACCGGCTCTCCGCTTGGCCCCACGCGCGCCCGCGCCCGCGACGCCTGAATCTCCAGCAACGCCACCAATCCGTGCACTTCCGGCTCCTTTGGCATCAGCCTGGCCAGAATCCTTCCCAATCGGAGCGCGTCTTCGCACAGCCCCGGCCGCATCCAATCCTCGCCCGCCGTCGCCGAATATCCTTCGTTGTAGATCAGATAGATCGCCTCAAGCACCGACCCCAAACGCCCGGCCAACTCGCCCCCACGGGGCACTGCAAACGGCACCCCTTCTTCGGCCAGCGTTCGCTTGGCGCGCACAATTCTCTGCGCCACCGCCGATTCGGAGATCAGGAACGCGCGCGCAATCTCGCCGGTCGTCAACCCGCCCAGCAGCCGCAGCGTCAACGCCACGCGGCCTTCCGGCGAAAGCACGGGATGGCAGGCCACAAACATCAGCCGCAGCAGGTCGTCGCCCACATCGTCGTCCAACGCTGCCTCGATCTCCGTTGCCGCCGAACTCTGCGCGCTCTCGAGCGTAAGCCCCAACTCTTCGTGCTTCCGTTCCAGCAACTTCTTCCGGCGCAGTTGATCGATCGCCCGATTCTTCGCCGCCGCCATCAGCCATGCGCCCGGATTGTCCGGCACCCCCGACTTCGGCCACTGCTCCGGCGCCGCCACCAGCGCATCCT
>CAYUZM010000023.1:0-17259 GCA_964449665.1 uncultured Solibacteraceae bacterium | reverse complement strand
TCATCGAGGACGACTACGACAGCGAGTTCCGCTACGAAGGACGCCCCGTGCCCGCAATGCAGGGGCTGGACCGCCATGGCCGGGTGGTCTATCTCGGGACCTTCAACAAGGTGCTGTTTCCCGGGCTGCGGCTGGCCTACGTGGTGTTGCCCGAGAGTCTGGTGGACAGCTTCCTTCGCCTGCGAGCCGAATGCGACCTCTACGCTCCGGTCTTTCCGCAGATGGTGCTCGCCGACTTTATCGCCGAGGGCCACTTCATGCGCCATCTGCGGCGGTTGCGCGAACTCTACTCGCGGCGCTTGGAGGCCTTGGAACAGGCTTGCGCGCGGCACCTGACGGGCGTGGTGGAGCTTCCGAAAGTACAGGCCGGACTGCACACACCGGCCTATTTCCGGCGGCGGTGGACTTCCGAGACGGCCGAAAAGGCATGCTTGGATGCCGGTCTGGAGTGCTACGGCCTGCACCGGTTCGCGGTGGAGCACAAAGCGCCGGAGGGCATTCTACTGGGCTTCGGAGCCTTTACGGAAAGACGCTTGGCGGCGGCCGTGCAGAAGCTTGCGGCCGTGCTGCGGTAAGGACTACTTCGCGGGAATTTCGTAGATGTAGAGGTGGTGGATGCGCTTGAACGCTTCGACCTGTTCCACGCGCGTCTCTTTCCAGCCGCGGATGGGATAGTCGTGCGACACCACGCGCGCGCCGGGCTTGAGCATCTTCTCGAGATGAGGCCGGAGCAGGTCGTTCGACGACGTAAGGAAGTAGAGCGTGACGACATCGGCGCCGGAGAGATCGGCTGTCAGCGCATCGGCCTCGATGATTTTGACGCGGTCTTCCAACTTGGCGTGGGCGATCTTTTCGCGTGAGAGCTTGGCTTCTTTGGCGCTGATTTCGATGCCCACGGCCTTCGCGCCAAACTTCTGCGCGGCGGTAATGACCACGCGGCCATCGCCCGAGCCGAGATCGTAGACGGTATCGCCGACCTTGACCTTGGCGGCGCGCAGCATCTCTTCCACGACGTTTTGCGGAGACGGGACGTAGGGAGCGAGCCGGTTGGGCTTGATCTGCGGCATGATGCCTGGAATTTGCGCCGAAGCCACCCAAGGCATCGCCGTCAAAAACAACGCAGGCACGACCGTCAATGTTCGCATATCCCTGATGACCCTTCCTCTATTCTACTTTGACCGACGCCACCTGTTTTGCGTTTCGGGTTTTCACCAGGCGGGCCACCATGTCGGTGACGGCAAACCACAAATCGCGCGGGCGGCTGATGGTGAACTCCACGCCCTTCAGGAACTTGACGGCCTGGCCGATGGAATCGCGCCACGGGTTCGCGTAGGGGTTGAGGATGTAGTTCATGTAGAAGACGGGCACGTCGAACTCGCTCAGGTGCTTGAGTTGGTCGGAGGGAATATTGGCTTCGAGCATCGCCTTGGGACCGGCGAACACAACCGCATCGGCGCGCTCCGTATTGGCGAACTCCTTTTCCATCAGCGTGGTGAGGAACTCGGCGCCGCCGTTCTTGTTGGAGAGGCGCTTCAGGTCGACCGTGCCGAGGTTGAGGGATTGCAGCGATTCGCCCAAGCCGGGGAAGTCGATTTTGTCCGCCGAATTCTGGCGGAACAGCACGCGCTGCTCCTGCAGATTGAAAGCAACGAGGGAAAACCGGCCCACGCGCGGGTCGCGCGAGAGCGTCCGCAACAGGCTCACCAGCGCGGCGGTGTCCACCGGGCGCAGCGAGGAGGCGAGCGCCTTCTGCGGGGCAAAGTTCACGAGGATCTTCAGGTTAAGCAGATCCTGCTCGGTCGAACGCTGAATTGCGGGTTCCTCCCGGAACTGCGCGCTCTCCACCGGTTGGACCGCGCCTTCGGACATGTTGAGTTCGATTTGTGCGTCCTTGGGCGGGAGCTTGGCTTCGATATCCCAGGAGAGCGAGCAGATCCGCTCGGCGCGGTCGCGGACCAGCAGGTCCACGAAGTACTTACCCGAGCCGACATCGAACCCGCCTTGCAGCAGTGCGTCGCCCTTGGCCTCTTCCTCAATCGGCGGAACGCGGATCTTCTGCGTGAAATAGACCGGCTGCTCGCGGCGGTTTTCGGGAGAAACTCGGAAGACGATGGTGAGCAGGTCTTCATTGCCCGCCAGTTCGCCTAATGGAATCGAAACGTCGTAGCCCGAATGGAACTTGAGGTCGAAGCCCAGGAACGGCTTCTCCGGAACGACCGTGCAAGGAAGGTCTTTGCGTTCCTCGCCTGCTTCCATCACGGCCAGATCGGTGTTGTGCAGGCGGATGATTCCCTGGCCACCCGGGGGCGATAACAAAACCTGCCCAAACGCGTTCAGGCCCACCAGCCCCGCCGCCCACAACCACCACGTTCCGCGGGCGCCTTTTGGCACTCCGCAAAGTCCCAAACCCTTCATCCCAACCGCTCCGATCTCTATCTAGTTTTGCGCTCTCGCCTCTCCTCCAACATGGTCTCTTCCCGGCCCGGTTCCCTTACCGCGCCGCGTCTCGCGAAAGCGGATAGTCAGTATTATGTAGCAAGATCGAAAGAGTGCAACCAAATTCCGTTGGCTCTTCGCTCAAGATTCTATGACATCCGTGTGTGGGAGTGAATCCTTCCCCACGGTTTTTCCAAATGGAACCGCCTAGTACAACAAGAATGATGATCGGCACCTTTCGGAGAATCTGTAATCTCATTGAGGTGGAGTTCTCCCGGAACCGGGCGTTACACGGCGCGCGCATCCAATGCGGACCCGGATGTTCGGATTGCTGTAGCCAGCTTTTCCAGATCACCGAAGTGGAGGCGGCGGTGCTGTCGGCCGGGGTGCGGACACTGCCCGAAACCCTGCAAAATCAGCTCTGCGAACGGGCGGCTGTGTATCTGGAGGCGCGGGCGCGGCTGGTGTCGGAAAAGGGCGAACAGGAGGCCTGGGGTGGCCTTCCGTCCGAAGGAACTAGGCTGCCCTGCCCGGCGCTGGCGGAGGGTGTTTGCACGGTATACGAGTGGCGTCCGCTCATCTGCCGGAAGTATGGGATTCCCTTATACAATCCCGATAAGCCGGGCCGCGTGTTTGCCTGTGAATTGAACTTCCGGGCGGGGGAGGAGATCGACGATGGGGCGCTCGTGCAGATCCAAACCGGGCTGCACAACGAGACGAAAGAGATGCAGCGCGAGTGGGACCGGCGGGGCCTGCACCGCGACGGCCGGCCGCTGACCGGGGCGCGGGCAATTGTCGAGGACCTGCGGGCGTGGCTTCCCGCCGAGCCGCCCGGCGCGAATGCCGCTGCCCCTGTCTCTGCTGCCGCTCCCGCCGTCACCGCTCCTGCCACCACCCCTGCCGCTGCCCCCACCCCTGCCGCTGCCCCCACCGAATGAGGCCGAGAGCCTTTTGTGCTAGCCTGCACAAGTAAACTATGGCTTCCCGTTCCGTTAACAAGGTCATTCTGCTCGGGCACCTCGGCAAGGACGCCGAAACCCGCTTCACGCCCTCCGGCGCCGCGGTGACGAACTTCACCGTGGCCACCAACCGCCGCTGGAAAGACCAGCAGCCCGGCGGGGGGAAAGAAGGGACCGACGGGCCCAACGTCGTGCTCTGGGGCGCGGAGAACCTGGCGAACTATCTGACCAAGGGCAAGCAGGTGTACGTCGAGCGCAAGCTCAAGACGCGCAGCTATGACGACAAAGACGGCAACAAGCGCTACGTCACCGAGGTGATGGCCGACGATGTGCTGCTGTTGGGCGGACGTGGTGAGGGCGGCGGCGATTTCGAGGGTGGCGGTGCACGCGAGAGCGGGCGGCCCGTTTCCATGCCCCGCAGCGCCGGCGGCGGCCAGGGTGGACGTCAGGGCGGCGCGCCTCCGCAGCGGCAGGCCGAGCAGGACTTCGATCCGGGGATTACGGACGACGATATTCCGTTCTAGGTGATCCCGAGGTCACGCAGCCGGGTCTTCGCTGTGATTTTCTCGCGGGGAATTCCCGCAGATTCAATTACCACGCATAGTGCTTCCCAGACGCCGCTCTGCTCGTTTGCTTGTTTGGCCGAGACCAGATTGTGTACGTCGCCGGCAGATTCAAGGCGGCCCGCCTCGTCGTCAGAGACGTGGATCTGGAAGCCCTCTTCCACTGCCATGATCAGCTCGACGTAATTTATCCTCATGAACACGCATCGCTGCCCTATCTGCACCCCATCGCAATTGCCACTTTAGCCGACAACTCGCAAATTAGCCGGTTGTTGAGGCGCCGCAGTTGACCACGCGGTTCGAGCAAACTGTCTTTGCGAACCACGGATATGTCCTCGGCGCGGGCGGCGGAGTCTGCTGGTAGTCCTGTTTCCCCGGCGGTGAGGAACACGTGAGTCGGCGAGTTCTTGTGGATGCTGGTAGTCAAGGGCACTACGAGCACGGTGTTCGCCTTCTGATGATGATTTCGTGCATCAAGCGAAATGACCACCACTGGCCGCTTTCCCTTTCCCGGTGGATCGACGTGGTGTTGTATGAACCAGATCTCGCCGCGCGATGGCATTCGGGCGGGCGGCGTCATCTACGGATCCAAGCGAGCGAACTCGCGTGTCGAAACGCCGCCCCAGGCGCGCTGTTCTTCGACTTCCTCATCGGACAGCGAAGTGTAGTAGTCAGCTACCGCTTTTTCCACCGCAACTCGCTCCTGCTCCCGTCTGGCGGACTGCAAAATCTCCTCTAGGGCCGCCGATACGGATTGCGCGCGGTACTTCTTTCGCATGGCTTCCAGGAAGCCCACGGATTCCATCGAAAGCGTAAAACTCCGCTTTGCCTTCCTCCCAACACTCCTGCGTTTGGTCAGTGACATCGTCGCACCAATTATCGCACCGGCTAACGTCCCCCCGTCACCTCCCCAAACAGCCGCAACAAGTTCCCGCCCAGGAACTTCTTGATTCGCTGCTCGCTCCACCCGCGCCGCAGCATGGCCTCTGTGAGCCTGGGCAAATCGGCAATGTCCTTCATGCCGCGCGGAGGCGTGGGGCCGCCGTCGAAGTCGCTGCCGAGCGACACGTGATCCTCGCCGGCGATGGCGATGGCCTCTTCGATCACGCCGATCCAGTCTTCGGGCTCGAATAACAGCTCGTTCGGCGCGGGCACGCCGACCATCGGAAATGTTTTGGCGACGAGGCGGTCGATTTCGGCGATCGGCATCTCGGACTCGCGTTTGCCGATGGCGCTGGTGTCCCAGAACGGCTTGCCCGCGTGCGCCGAGCGCCATTCAAACATCGGCCGGTTGTGGAACTCGTTGCCGATGTGGAACCCGATGACGCCGCCCTTGGCCGCAAGCTGGCGGATGAGCGCGTCGGGCATGTTGCGCGGGATGTTATTGCGGTGGCGCAGACCGTGATGCGAGGCGAGAACCGGCTGCGTGCTGACGTCCAGCACCTGCTCGATGGTCGAGTCCGAGGCGTGCGAAATCTGAATCACCATGCCGAGGCGATTCATTTCGCGCACCACGGCGCGGCCCTGCTCATTGAGGCCGCTGAACTTCGGCTTCGCGGCGCAACACGATTCGGCGAACTCATTGGCCCAGTTGTGCGCCGGCAGTTGCAGCATCCGCAGGCCCTGGCGATAGAGCGTTCGCAGCACGGCCAGATCTCCCTCCAGATCGAAGCCGCCTTCCAGATCGAGCACCGCGGCCAGCTTGCCGGCGCGGTTGATGCGCGCGATGTCTTGGGCGTTGTAGGCGATCTCCACGCGCGAGGAGTTAGCGGCGATCTGGCGCAGCGCCAAGTCGGTGAGCCGCAGCGCCTGCCGCACCTCATGGCGCCCTGGATAATACTGCTCGGGGATGTACATCGTGAACATTGCCGCGTCGAGGCCGCCTTCGATCATGCGCGGCAGATCGACCTGGCCGTCGGGCAGCCGCTTGCCGATGTCGCTGCCGTCGTAGAGCTGGCGGCTGATGACGTGGACATGCCCGTCGAAGACGAAGGCGTCTTTGTGCAGCTTCGCCGCGCGCGGCGAGATCTGCGGCCACGCGAGCGCGGCAAAGGTGAGGGCGAGAAACGCGGGCCTCATGCTTCCGGCTCCAGCGCGGGCACCGCGCCGCGGTTGTACAGCGACGCTTTCGGCGCGCGGTAGCGGATGCCCAGGTGCGGCGTGTCGAGCGCCTTGCCCTTTTGAAAGGCGCTATCCATCGCTGCCGCCAGTATGCCTGTGGTGAGCAGTGTGCGTTCCACCGGGTACGGCTCCTTGCGCTGCAAGACCAGCTCTTCGATGTAGTGCGTAAGCGTCGAAAAGTGCGCGTAGTAGCGGCCGGGCTGCAGCCACATCAGCGTCGATGCGGGCTCGGCACGGCCTTCCACATCGGCGGCGAAATTGAAGTCCTCAATATGCCCGTTGAGCATGAACACGGCGGCTTCCAGACCGTCGCGGTAGCGAATCGCGAAGACCGAAGGCACCTTCACGTTGTCGCGGACATTGCCCGGCTTGCGTTTTTCCGAGCGTGCGTTGGCCGCCTCCATCAATTTGAGCGACCACGGGTGCGCATCGGCCCAATTCCAAACCGCGGCCCCATCGAGGCACTGCACGCTCGCCACGCCCTGTTCACCGCCACGCCTCCGCTCCACCATCACCTGCAGCGATTCCAGCGCGTGGAAGCCATAGGCTTCCTTGCCGCCATACGCCGTGGCGACGGCATTGCGAATGCGGCAGCCCGAGGGCAGCTCAAGCTCAGGCCTACGCCACGCAATGGGCACTGACGAACCCGCCAGGAAGGGAAACTTCAACCGCCGCGAGGCATCGTACATCCACTTCGCCTTGTCCCAATCGGTAGAAAGATGCTTGTCGCTGAACGTCGGCACGCCGCGGCCGGACGCCTCGTAGACCTTCACGATTTCGCTGAATAGCCTGTGGCGCGGGTAGAGCTTCTGGCCCTTCTCGTTCTCCGGATAGTTGCCGTGCTCGCCGATGAGAACGACTCCGTCGACCGCAAGCTTGTCCCCGCCCAGCGTGAGCGCGCCGCGCACGTCCGGATAGATCTTCACGTCGTGCCGCGCCGCCATGCCGCGGCTCATGTCGTTAGCGGGCACCTGGTCGGTAAACATGGAAACCGCGTGCACGCGCGGCTCCACGCGCTTGCCGTAGTACTCATAGCCGCCGAGCAGACGGCCCGCGATGACGTCGGCATGGGAGTTTTTGCGGTATTCGGTGATGACGAGCGCGATCTTAGGTTTGGTGGCGGCCGCCGCGAAAGGCGCCGCCGCGAGTGGAATGAAAGTCCTGCGAAGCATCGTTCGTATTATGCTAACTCGCATGTGGATGACGAGGCTCGCAACTGCACTTTTTCTATTGATGACGGGCGTGTCCGCAAGGGGGCAGAAACCAATGATCGCCGTAGGCGGCATATTACACGAGTCGAATTCGTTCCACTCGGTGAAGACGAAACTGGAAGATTTCAGGAGCCAAGCGGCCGGCACGCCTCAAGCGACGCTCGATCAATGGGCCGACAACCTGGACGAGATCGCGGGATTCATTCAAGGCGGGCGGGCCGCGGGCCTCAACCTGTATCCAACGATTGCCGCACGGGCCACGCCGTCGGGTCCCGTGACCGACGCCGCGCTCGACGCGCTCACCAGTGAGTTGATCGCGAAGCTGAAGGCCGCGCCCAAGCTCGATGGCATTCTGCTCGCGCTGCACGGAGCGATGGTCACCGAGAGCTATCCGCATGGCGACGCCGAGATCGTGCGCCGCGTGCGCGCGGCAATGGGCAACACGATTCCGCTCGTGGTGACGCACGACTTCCACGCCAATATCTCGCCCGAGATCGTCGAGCAGTCGACCGTCCTGCTCACCTACAAGACCTGCCCGCACATCGATCAAAAAGAGCGTGGCATTCAGGCGGCGGGCATCATCTCAAAGATCGCTTATGGCAAGGTGAAGCCCGTGCAGGTGCTGGTGAAGCCGGGCATGCTCTACAACATCCGCTACCAATACACGAGCATCCCGCCGTTGCGTCCCATCTATGACGAGGAACTGCGCCTGGAGAAAGAGCCCGGCGTGCTCGCCGTAAGCGTTTCGGGCGGCTATCAGTACGCCGATGTTCCGGCGATGGGGGCGAGCGTCGTGGTCGCCACCGACGGTAATCGCGAACAGGCCCACGCCATCGCCAAAAAGCTGAGCGATATGCTGTGGGCTACGCGCGATGGTTTGAAACTCAATGTGCCTGAGCCGGCCGAGGCCGTGCGCCGTGCCATGGCCAGTACGAAATCGCCAGTGGTGCTCGTCGAGATGGGCGACAATATCGGCGGCGGCTCGGCGGGCGACGCGACGTTCATGCTCGATGAATTGATCAAGCAGAAGGCAAAGGGTTGGGTGGTGGCCATGGCCGATCCCGCGGCCGTCGCGGCGGCCGTGCAGGTGGGCGTGGGGGGGCGGTTCGAGGGACTCGTCGGCGGCAAGACCGACAAGATTCACGGCGCGCCTGTGCGTGTGACGGGCACCGTGAAGACGGTTTACGACGGCAAGTTCCGCGAAACCGAGATCCGTCACGGCGGCCAGATGTACTACGACCAGGGGCTCTCGGCTGTGATCGAGGTGGACGGCTCGACGCGCGATCTGGCGAGCTATGTGCTGCTCACCTCGCGCCGCATGGTGCCGTTCTCGCTGCACCAATTGATCAGCGCGGGCATTCTTCCCGAGCGGCAAAAGATCCTCGTCGCCAAGGCCGCTATCGCCTTCCGCGCGGCCTACGAACCGATCGCTGGCGAAATCATCGAGGTGGATACGCCCGGCGCGACGGCGATCAACCCGCAGCGGTTCACCTGGAAGCGCGTGCCGCCGGATCTGTTTGGTTTGAAGCCGTGAGGCTGCTTGGCGCTTGTATCCCTATTTTCGCGGGCATCTTGTCGGCCGCCGACGCGGAACGGGTTACTGTTTGCCAGTTGCAGTCCATTCCGGAGGCATACCAGCACAAGCTCGTCGAAGTCACCGGCTTTGTGTCGCGAGGGTTTGAGGATTCACTTTTGTTTGACTCCCAATGCCCCAAGGGCGAGAGAGTGTGGGTCGAATACGGCGGCACGGCTGGAACGGGAGTCATCCGTTGCTGCGAAGTGGCGCCAACCCGGCGGCGGACAATACCGATGTCGATTGACGGAATTGCGATTCCGCTGATCGAAGATGCCGCGTTCCGTGAATTGGACCGCTTGTTACAAATTCCACCGGATCGAGTGGTTCACGCACGGATGATTGGACGCTTCTTCGCATCGAGTACACGGCGGATCGCGGCCGTCGAAGCGCACGTCGGCTATGGCCATATGGGTTGCTGCAGCCTGTTCGTTGTCCAACAGGTGTTGTCGGTTGGAGCACAAGATCGCAAGGATCTTGACTATCGCGCCAGCCTCGATCAGCCAGATTGGCGAAGTTATTGGGAGCTGATGCCCTCCGCGCCGGAGCCTACTCTGGCCGGATGGCAGCAAACAGCCGAACAACCGGGTGGCGACTGGCGCTTTGATGAACCACTCCGCGTCGTGTCCGAGGTTCTCGCGCAGAGGCTGAACCTACGCCCTTTCCAGATAACCGAACTGCGGAAACTCAACACGCCGCGGGGGCGGCTGAGCTTCGCGTGGACACCCCGCGACCGACGGAACCAATACACGATCGTCGTTAGCCGGCCTTACGAACTGTCCCTGCATGCGAAGGATCCAAGTAAGGTTGCCTGGGTTGTGCGCGCAATATGGGAACGTTCGCGCGAAACAAAATAGCGCCCTCCCCATCCACGCTGGACAGGAAGGGCGCGTAGGTTCAGCAGCCATGACGAAGCTGAAATTTGACTGCGCCGCCTGTGAGCAACGCAGTGCCAGAAGCAGCTTCGCAGAGGGCAGCTTGCGGACCGAACTCCAGTACAAGATCTCGCGTATTTGTTTTCAGCGAGTTCACCCCACGGGCGTTCACGTCCGTGCGCCGGACGGTTCATAGCCCCAAACCGCCGGGTTAATACCGCAACGCCCCACGCGCCCGGAGGAGGGCACGCAGGGCGTTCGGGGACGGGGAGGAGATTGTTGACTAGTCGGCGTTGACCGACGGGCGCAGGCCGATTGAGGTGATCCGCTCCTTCTGCGCGGCCTTGCGTGGAACCGGAGCGACGAAGCTTTCAGAGCCCGTGATCTTCATCTCGCGCAGGTAGCAGGTGTTCTCGGCGCATTGGAAGACGGCTTCGGCCTTGTCGGAGTAATCGCGAGTGCGTTGCGACATCACGGCGATGGACGCGGTCTTGGTACGCATATTGCGAATCACGAACGCGGGAATTGCGCTCTGGTTGTTGGCCTGAACAACCGTGTACTCGCCGGCGGGAAGGGTCTTGCCGGACACGACGAAATCGAAGGGAACGTTCATCGTGACGTTGGGCAGGGAACTGGCGCGAAGATCGGTCGCGGCAAACGCGCAAACGGCCAGTGCCGCGGCGCGGGAAATGTTCATCAATTTGCTTTTCATCTTGAGTAAGCCTCCTAGTTGGCGTTCGCCTCTTTGAAATGCAAATGAGGGGCCAACTGGGAGGCTGAGATGCCATTCGTGTGAAATGAAGAAGTTGGCGCGGCCCACGCGGGCTCCGCGCCAACTTCTGCTAACCGTTCGGTTAGTGGGCGTGAACAAGCGGGCGAATCGCAAAACGGCTCACGCGCCGATGTTAAATCTGATCTTGCCTCATCACTTCCCCACGGCGGCATACCCGGCGTTCAAAGCCACCTGGCGCTCGCGTTGCGCGGGCGTGAGCTTCGGCAACGGGGCCACGTAGCCGTCCGAGCCGGGAATCTTCAGCTCTTGCATGTAGCAGTTCTCGTCGCGGCAGGCAAAGACGACTTGCGGCGTCTTGGGATCGGTCGCCTTTGGCCACGAACGGCCTCTCATCACGGAGAAGACGCCCTTGTTGGTGGCATTGTTGCGAACAACGAAGATCGACGCGCCCGACTTCGAATTGGCCGAGGCGATCGTGTAGCTTCCGGCGGGAAGCGTTTTGCCGGCGACCATGAACTCGAACGGCACGTTGACGGACACGGTGGGAATCAATGCCGCCTGCATCTGACTGGCGGTGAATGCGCAGACGGTCAGGGCCGCGGCGCGAGAAACGTGAAAGAAAGTGTTTTTCATGAGCTGGCGCCTCCTTGTGGCGTCGCGTTATAGAAATACAGTTCTCGCGCCGAACCGTTGCCGCACGGGCCATTCGCCTGTTTTCAAGCGATTGCGCGGAACGGCGCCGCCTGGGCGTACAAGTTCATGAACCGGATGGTTTGCGCGGGCAAACCGCCGGGATAGAAGACGATAGAATCGATGCCGGAAACGGCATGCAGGCGACGAACGAAGCGTGGTTGTTGGAAGTGAAGGGTGCGGCCCCCGGCCGCAAGATCGCGCTGGCCCCAGCTGGCGAATTTCTGATTGGACGGGCGCCCGGATCCGCCCTGACCGTGCAAGACGATGCCTGCGGTTGGCGCCACTGCCTGATCAAACAGGACGGCGGCCGGTACCTTCTGCAAGATTTTAAGAGCCCGGGAGGGACCTTTTTGAACGGCCGCCACGTATCACAGAGTGTGCTGACCAATGGAGATCAGCTCTCCATCGGGGCGAGCCGGTTCATTTTCTGCGACGGCGAAGCAGGCGGAGAGCAGGCGAAACCCGGTGGTGACGCGCTGCTGAAGGCGTGCACGGTGCAAACGCTGGTGCGGTCGATGGCCATGGCATCCGACCCGCACGTCGCGCGCATGTTGGAAGCGCAGGTGATCGCCTTGATCGGGGAACTGCTGCCCTGCGACGGCGGCTTTCTGTTGATGGGCGGGCGCGTCTCCGATTTGCAGGCGCAATTGCGCGAGCGACGCGAGTGGCGGCAGGAAGGCGAAGCCCTGTGCCTCACGCTCGAACGGATGGACCAGGAGGGTGAGGCTGTCACTCCGCTTGGCCGCTGGCAGGTGTTGCCGCTCTATGTGCGCGGCGGGTTGGCGGGCGTGCTCGGCTTGCGCATGACCGCCGAGCCGGGTACGGAAGGCTGGAGCGAGATTGCGCTCATGACGGCGTTGGCGCTGGAGAACGCGCACGAAGTGGAAACGCTGCAGACGCAGAACGCGCTGCTGGTGGAGCGGCTGGGCAACGCGAACGGCATGATCGGCCGCAGCGTGCAAATGGAACGCGTGCTCAAGGTGATTGACCGCGTGGGCCCGCAGGATGTCACCGTCCTCGTGCTCGGCGAAACTGGTACGGGCAAGGAACTGGCGGCGCGAGCGCTTCATGCGGCCAGCCCGCGGCGCCAGGCGCCGTTCGTGGCGATCAACTGCGCGGCGCTGCCCGATCATCTTGTCGAAAGCGAGCTCTTCGGCCACGAGAAAGGCGCGTTCACCGGAGCCGCGTCGCAAAAGAAGGGCAAGCTGGAGATGGCCACCGGCGGAACGGTGCTGCTGGACGAGATCGGCGAACTGCCGCTGGCGATGCAGGCAAAACTGCTGCGCGTTCTGCAACAGCGCGAATTCGAGCGCGTGGGCGGCACTCGCACGCTGCCGCTCGATATCCGTCTGGTGGCGGCTACCAATCGCGACCTGCAGGAGGAGACCAAACACGGGCGCTTTCGCGAGGATCTCTTTCATCGTTTGAACGTGGTCACCGTGCGCCTGCCCGCCCTGCGCGAACGCGTGCAAGACATACCGGAGTTGGCCGCGCACTTTCTGGCGGCGTCGGCCGGGCGATTCGGCCGCAAAGGACTGCGCTTGAGCGATTCTGCCGTGCAGTGCCTTTCGCGTTACCACTGGCCGGGAAACGTGCGCGAATTGGAGAACGCGATGGAGCGCGCCGCGGTGATGTGCGAATCGGGCGAGGTGACGCCCGAGGATCTGCCCGAAACGGTTGGGGAGTCCGCGCTCACGGCGGGCATCGCGGGGGCGTATCAGAAGAACGTGGGCGAAGCGAAACGCGAGGCCATCGTGCGCGCTTGGGGGCAGGCGGGCGGCGACTACAAAGGCGCGGCGAAACTGTTGGGCATTCACCCCAATTCGCTGCTGCGGCTCGTGCGCAATTTGGGGATGCGGGAACTGCTTGGCTAGGCGCAACCGTCGAAGAGCAAGAAGGTCGGAATCGCTTTGCTCCGCCGCGTGTGTGCGTGCACAACTGTTCGTTGTAACCACTCCAACGCGCTCATCGCGCCAGGCAAAGACGAGGTACGTGCGCCCTTCTTCGAATTGGTAGCCAGTGTCCCACTCCATCGCCGCGTGGAGCGTGATGTATTTCGTCGCCGAGCCGCGGAATGACTCGAGAACCTCCAATCGTGTAGTTTGCTTGAGAATGTAGCCTTCACCTATCAGCGAGGACTCCTTCCTCCAGAGTGCAAACGCATGTTCCTTCGATCTCGGGTATGCCTCGGCAACGCGGCCGAAGAAGACGAATTCTTTCCTAGCCGCCTGACGCAAACTCGGAACTGTTGGGCAAATGCTCCAACCAGCGCCGGCCATGAGGAATACAGCCGCGAGCCGTGCCAACCGCATCCCAACCAATTTACTCTGTATGTATGTTTCGCTGGCCGCTCACTACCGCAAAAGGCGTTGACTTCGAACTCCGCCTGCTCGAACTGCGCGACGCCGACGAGCTTTTCGCCCTGGCCGACGCTAATCGCGAGCACCTGCGGCCCTGGCTGCCGTGGATCAACTGGACGCACTCGCCCGCCGACGTGAAGAAGTTTCTGCGCACCGCGCTGAAGCAGTTCAGCGAAGGCGATGGCTTCCATGCGGGCGTGCGCGTCGACGGACATCTGGCCGGATGCATCGGCCTTCATCCCATCGACTGGCCGAATCGCCACGTGGCGTTGGGCTATTGGATGGACCACGAATGGGTGGGCAACGGGCTGATCACGGCGGGCGTGCGCGCGGTGGCGCGCCACTGCTTCGAGGAGTTGCGGCTGGAGCGCGTGGAAATTCGGGCCGCAACGGAGAACACCCGCAGCCGTGCGGTTGCAGAACGGCTCGGCTTCACCTATGAAGGCACGCTGCGGCACGTGCAGGTGGTCGACGGGCGCCGGCTCGACAATGCCGTGTATTCGATGCTGCGTGGCGAGGCGGCGCGGCTGGCCGCGTAGCTCGCGCGCTTTCGTGCGAAACTCCATCCATGAGACTGCTCGCCGCGCACCTTCTTGTCACGATTTGTGTCTTCGCCGCCGGGCCCGCGCCCTCCACTCTGCCGGCCAAAGCGCAAGACGCCTTGCGCGTTTTCGATCAATGGGTACAGGCGAAAGCGGCCGATCGCGAGCAGCCGGGCCTGTCGATTGGGATCGTGCGCGACCAGGAGCTGATCTTCGCCAAAGGCTACGGCTATGCCGATCTGAATAACCGCATGCCCGCCACGACGCAAACGCTCTACCGCGTGGCCTCCATCACCAAGCTCTTCACCGCGACCGCGGCCATGCAGTTGCGCGACGCGGGCAAGTTGCGCCTCGACGATCCGGTGGCGAAGCACCTCGACTGGTTCCAACTGCATTCCACCAAGGGCGACGTGCCGATTCAGATTTGGCACCTGATGACCCATCTGTCCGGCCTGCCGCGCGAATCCGCAATGCCGTATTGGAATACGAAAACGTTCCCCACGCGCGAGCAGATGCGGGCGATGCTTGCCTCGCAGGATGCGGCGTATGCTCCGGCGACGAAGTGGAAGTACTCCAATCTCGCCGTGTCCATCGAGGGCGAGATCGTCTCCAAGCTGAGTGGCATGGAGTGGAGCGACTACGTCACAGAGCGCGTGCTGAAGCCTCTTGGAATGTCCGCGTCGCTGCCGCTGCCTCGTGCGAACTCGTTCGGGCTGGCGGCCGGTTATGGCGCGCGCGTGGCGGGGCAGGCTCGGGAAACCGAGGAGTTCACCGACTGCAAGGGCATTGCGCCCGCGGCCAGCCTGGCGACGAACGTGGAAGACCTGGCGCGCTTCGTCAGCTTTCAATTCAAAGGCGATCCGCGCGTGTTGAAGCTCTCCACGCTTGAAGAGATGCGCCGTCCGCATTGGGTGCAACCGTCGTGGGTGTCGGGCTGGGGGCTCGGCTTCTCGCTGCGCAAGCTGGGCGGGCGCACGCTGGCCGGACACGGCGGATCGCTGGGCGGCTACCGCACAAGCGTGGCCTTCGATGCCGAAGCGAAAATCGGCGTGATCGTGCTCACCAACTCAAACGACGGCAACCCGGAGTTGTATGTGGACAAGGCGTTCCAAATGGTCGCGCCCACGCTTGCTCCCGAGCGGGAGAAATTTCCCGCCAAACCGGAGTGGGACCAATATAAGGGCACCTACCGCTGGAAGACGTCGGAACTCATCATCGATGTGATCGACGGCGAACTCATTGGCTATTCGCCCGATGCCGAAGATCCTCTCGACGCGCGCGTGCGCATGGAGCCGGTGGGCGAGCATCGCTTCCGCATGTTGACCGGCACTTCCTTGGGCGAGTTGGCGGTGTTTGAGGTCGACGCCGGCGGGCGCGTCACCAAAGTGACCGTGGGCGGATATTACTATTTGAGGAAATAGGTACTATAAGTGGAGATCGCTATATGATGCCGGCCCGTGCCGCCCTACTTACTTGCCTGTTGACCACCGCGACGCTTGCCTGGCAGGGCGCTCCTGGTGTCGCGCCGAAACTACGATTCATAAGATCAATATCTGGCCCTTCCGGAAAACTCATTGGCTCGAAGTTCGTCATAGAGGAGAATCGGAACCGCTTCGTCTATCCGCAGGATGGTTCTCTGGTGATTTACATGCAGTGGGAATCGCCTCCGGGCGACCACCGGCTCACCGGTTTATGGAAAGCGCCCGATGGCCGTACCGCGAGCATCTCTTCCGACATTCGGATGCAGACCGCGACAACCGAGCTACAGGCTTACTGGTCATTCGAGCTTGCTTCCGGGATGACCCCGGGAGTTTGGACGCTCGATGTGAGAGTGGATGGAGAGCCCGGCGGTTCCCATTCCTTCGAAGTCGTGATGCCCGCTCCACCGCCGGTTCCTCCAACGCCAAACGCCTCCGCTGTACCCGCACCTCTCGCGCTCGATGAGATCTACAAGGCAACACGGGATTCGCTGGTCTGGGTGCATCGGCTCGATGCGAATGGCCGGCGCGTGGATTCCGGTCACGGGTTCGTGATTGCGAAGGATCGCATTGCGACGGCATTTCAATGCGTCGATTCCGCTGAGCGCTTGGAGGTTGAATTTGCCGATGGACGCCGTGTGGCCGTGAACGCCCTTAGTGCGTGGAGTCGCTTGGAGGATTGGGCAATTCTCCCTGCGCCTACCACCACTGGTCACGCGCTAAGTCGTGGTGAGTCCGCACAGTTGCTCGTGGGCGAGCGTCTGATCGTTTACA
Source organism: uncultured Solibacteraceae bacterium (assembly GCA_964449665.1). Taxonomy (GTDB): domain Bacteria; phylum Acidobacteriota; class Terriglobia; order Bryobacterales; family Bryobacteraceae; genus JAFLBB01. The sequence continues at coordinate 941 of CAYUZM010000023.1, read as the reverse complement.
ACGTGGAGAACGAAAACGTGCGCGTGATTGGAGGCGTCGATCTGGCGGGACGCCGGTCGGATGCTGTGTTCGGCGACCGCCTCCAACTCAGCCCAGCGCCCGCTATGGAAGCAGTCGGCGGCCCACTTTTCACGCAGCATGGGAAAGTTGTTGGTGTGATTGGAGGCAGCACTCGGCCCGGTGCACGTTTTACCAGGACCGCGCTCAGTGTGAGTCCGTCGTTGTTCATGAAGATGGCATCAACAAGCGCGGCCACTCCGCTAGAACGCGTCGTGGTCGACAACGGCGCCTCTGACCGAACATTCGCTGAACTTAGAGCGAGTGGTGTGCTCACACCACCCATTCAGCCGACGAGAGCCTTCACCTACGGCGGAACCAGCAACGAGTTCCCGAAAACACGGGATCAGCAGCTTCCTTCCGACATCAGTGATTTCTCCAGCAAGGACCAGCAGATCTGGCTGTATTCCATTTGGCAGCGTCATGACAAAATTTCGAAGGGAGTTGTTTCAGCGCGTGTCTTTGATGCGAGTAACCGCTCGCGTGTGGAGATTGCGCCAAAAAAAGTCTCGCTAGCCGCGGCAACGCCCATTCGAATCGGCACCGGATTTTCGCCCGCGTCATTCCAGCCGGGAACTTACCGAATCGATGTGCTGTTCAACGACGTGCCCGTATGGCGGACGTTCTTCACCATCACCGACTGAACTCGCCTGTCACCCCAACATATCGAGCGCGCCCTGCAACTCACTGCGCGTGTGCATGTCGCCATTCTGCGTGGTGGCCTCGATGCCCCGCAGGTACAACGCGCGGGCGTCATCGAGCCGTCCTAGTTTCTCCAGCGTCTGGCCGCCATGGAAGTACGCCGCCGAATAGGCCGAATCGTGCTTCAGAATTTTGTTGAACTGGACAACGGCGGATTCGAGGCCGCGGGAATTGGCGTGTTC
>CAYUZM010000022.1:12890-17302 GCA_964449665.1 uncultured Solibacteraceae bacterium | reverse complement strand
TTAAGAGCGGGACTGGCCGAATATAAACAGGGCAACGATGCGGGAGCGGTCCGGATTCGGCGTAGGGCGGCGGAAGCGGATCCGGCCGATGTGCGAGCGCGGTATTTCCTCGGCGTGAGCCAACTGATGGCCGGTGATCTCGCGGGTGGCATCGAGGCACTGCGGCGCGTGGATGCGATGGGACTGACGGCGTATCAGGAGGAGGCACGGTTTTATCAGGGCAAGGCGCTCTTGCAGCAGGGCGACGCGGCGGGAGCGCGCCGCATGTTGGAAACGGTCGTGGCGATGCGGGGCGATTGGCAGGCGAAGGCGGCGGAACTGCTCACGAAACTTCCCCGGTAGCTCTCACCCGGCCGGTGGGAGTGCGGTAAGCTACGCGCAGGGAATTCCATGCGCGCCATTGCCTTCGCGCTATTCTTTGCCATCTACCTGCCGGCCCAGGAGTCCGCCGGCTTGGCCGAAGCACGAAGACACTTGGATGCCCGTGAGTTTGAGGCTGCCGAGCGGGTTTGCCGCGCACGGCTGGCGGAGTTGGCCGCGCTGGCGCGGAGCGAACCGCTCGAAACAATCTCCTTACTGAACGTTTTGGCGCGCGCGGTTGCGTTGAGCGGGCAAGTGCCCGAGGCGCTTCCCATCGCGCGGCAATCGGTGTCGATGGCCGATCGCCTCGGCGAAGCCGGCGGCACGATTCTGCAGGAGGCGCTGGAGACTCTCGCCTTCGCTCACCGCTGGAATGGCGAGGCGGCACAGTCGCGCCTGCTGATGGACAGGATCATCGGCATGAAGTCAAGATTGTACGGGCCCGGAGATCCGCGCACGTTGGACGCGATGGACGCTCAGGCCGTCGATCTCATTCAGTTGGGCAACTACACCGAGGCGGCGGCAGTTTTCACCCGGCTTCTGGCGATACGCGAAAAGCAACCCAAACGCGACGAGCACCGCTATGTGCAAACCGTAATGAGCCTGGGCATGACACGCTGGAGGCAGAAGCGTCTGGCCGAGGCACGCCAACTGCTGGAGCGCGCGCTCGCGCTTCGGCTATCGCTTTCGGGTGAATGGGACGTCTACACGTCGGCAACGATCCACAACCTCAGCCTGATCGTGGGCGAGCAAGGGGAGCAGACGCGGCAGCTTGCATTGCAACAGCGTGCTTTGCGCATCCGCGAGCGGGTGTGGGGCGCGGAGCATCCGAACGTGGCGAACGGCCATTTCACGCTCGGCATGGTGCAGCTTCGAATGGGGAACCGGGCGGCCGCGCGGGAATCGTTCGAACGTTCGCTGGCAATGCGCAGGAAGACGCTGGGGGAGGAGCATCGCGATACAGGACAATCGCTCAACGCACTGGCCTTCACATACCTCGACGAGGATTTGCTACGCGCGGCCGATCTGGCGCTGCGGTCGCAAGCGATTCAGGCGAACTGGCTGCGGGCCAACATCCGCGGGCTCTCCGAGCGCGAGGCGCTGCTGATGGTGAGCAGCAAGTGGGGAAATTTGAACCTGGCGATCAATGCATTGAGGAGGCCCGCGGCAACCCGTGAGATGACGCGGAAGGTGTGGGACGCGGTGGTGCGCAACCGCAGTCTGGTTCTGGATGAGATGATGTGGCGCAAAAGCCTGCCCGGCCAAGAGCGGTTGGCGGCGGCGCGGGCCGCGTATTCGAGGAGACTGCTGAGCGGAAAGGGAGCGCTGGACGTGGCTTCGTTCACGCGCGAGCTTGCGGCATTGCGCGCGGAAGCCGAAGCCGCCGAGCGCGAGCTTTCGGAACGAAATCAGCGTTTTCGAGAGGCGCGGAAACAGGCTGCGGCTGGGTGGGAGGAAGTAGCCGGGTCGTTGCCTGAAGGCACGGCCCTGGTCAGCTACGTGCACTACCTGGATGAAAAACCGGGCGTGGAGGTTGCGCGTTACGGGGCGTTCGTTTTGGATCCGGCGAAGGAGTCGGTGCGTTTTGTCGACCTGGGAACCGGGAAGGCGATCGAGCGGCTGGTCACAGCGTGGCGCGCACAGTTTGTGCAGGAAGCGGCGTCGGGCGGGCGTGCCCCGAAGTTGATGGAGAACGCGAATCGCGCGGCGGGATTCGCGTTACGGCGGATGATCTGGGATCCCTTGGCGGCGGCTGTGAAAGGCGCGAAGGGCGTGTATGTGGCCGCCGACGGCGCGTTGCACCTTGTGAATTTGGGCGCGCTGCCCGTGGGCGCGTCGCGCTACTTGATGGAGACGGCGCCCGTGCTGCACTATCTCAACACGGAGCGGGACCTGTTGCGCGAACCGTTGGCAACCGAAGGCGTCGGCAACCTGCTCGCGGTGGGCGACCCGTCGTTCGGACAGCCGGCCGCGACGGTCCGGCCGGCCGCGTGGAGGGCGGAAACGAGTGCGTGCTTTGAACCGGGGCAGCTGCGGTTTGACGCTCTGCCGTCGTCGGGCGTGGAGGCGCGCGAGGTGATGAGAGCATGGCGGCACGCGGGCGGTGAGGGCGTGCTGCTTGACGGCGTGCGGGCGACGCGGAGTTCGGTGGAGCGCCTGGCAGCGGGAAAACGGGTGGTGCACCTGGCGACGCACGGATTCTTCTATCGCTCGCGGTGTGGAGCGGGCACGGAGGCCGTGAATCCGCTCAGCCTCGCGGGCTTGGCGCTGGCGGGCTCAAATCAGGCAGCGGGCGGGACGGCGGGCGGCCTGTTGACGGCCGACAAGGTACTCCAGTTGAACTTGCAAGGCACGGAATGGGCGGTTTTATCGGGCTGCGATACGGGCTTGGGTGACACGGGCACGGGTGAAGGCGTGATGGGCTTGCGGCGGGCGTTCCAACTCGCCGGAGCGAGGACGGTGATCATGAGCTTGTGGCCGGTGGAAGATGAGTCGGCGCGGAGTTGGATGAGCGCGTTATACAGGAACCGCTTGCGGCAGCGAATGGGGACGGCGGAAGCAGTGCGGGCGGCAAGTTTGGAATTGCTGCGGGAAGCGCGCACGAAACATGCCAGCACACACCCGCTCTATTGGGCGCCCTTCGTCGCCGCCGGCGACTGGCGCTGACGATTTTTCTGTCACGATCCGCGTTGGAACGCTACCTTCCTGGGTGAAACGGGAGGACGCGATGAGACATGGGCAATTGGCGGCGGTTTACCTGAGCCTGGCGGCGCTTCTGGACGCGGGCATCATCGTCAAGGCGAAGCACACGTCCGACGGCAAGACGAGTGAGATGACGGTCTACTCTTCGCCGGGTAAGCAGCGCGTGGACCTGGGGGACAGCAAGACGATTCAACAGTGCGAGACCAAACGATACGTGCAGGTGGATGAGAAGACGAAGACGTTCATTGTCGTTCCCCCACCCACTGCGCCGGCGGCGCCTAGCCCCGATCAGGCGGCCGGTGCCTGCTCAAATAAGCCGGTGGCGACCGATACGGGTGAGCGGAAGCAGATGCTCGGACTGTCGGCGCAGCGTTGGAAGACGGTCTTGGAGGGCTGCGATGGTTCGAAGACCGAAGTTGACGGCTACTACACAGGCTTCGAATACGCCGTGTCGTGCGAACTTGCACCCGCGTTCAACACGGGAGCTCCAGGCAGCCCGCTGGCCTACAACATCACGACCACGGACAAGGCGGGCAAAACAGCGAATGTAAGCTACGTGGTGGAGAGTCTGGAACTGACCACGGGACCGCTGGACGCGGCGATCTTTGAGATCCCGGGCGAGGCCAAGGAGACTTCGTTGCAGGAGGCGCAAGCGATTCGCAATCCCGACTTCATGGAAGCCGTAGCCGCGCCGAAGCCCGCGATCGCCAACCGCGTGGGCGTGGCGACGGCAGGTGGAAAGGGCGCGATGGATGCGGCGCTGGTAAAGATGCTGAAAGACGCAAAGGTGGACGCCGTGCCTCTGGGCGCGGGAACCGACGTCGAGATTCAGGCGCGCGCCGAACAGGCCAAGGCCGACTACGTGTTGATGATCGAGGTCGGCGAATTGAAGCCCGGCGGCACGAACAAGGCTGCTGGATTCCTCTCGAAGGCGTCGAGCCTGGCCTCGGGCAACGCGGAGCGGCAGGCATTCAACGCAACGGTGAACTACACCATGATGCAGTTGGGTTCGACGACACCCAAGCTGGCGGCCTCCGCCGTGGGATCGAGCACGCAGTTCGGTTTGAAGGAAGCGGTTGCCCTTGGGCGCGTGGCGAGCATGTTCACGCCGATGGGAATGATGATGAGGCCCGGAATGGGCGGCATGATGCCGTTCCTGATGCAGATGGGCGGCCCGGGAATGATGGGCGGCTACGGCGCGAACATGAACACGGGGTTGCCGGCGCTGATGCGGTCGGTCGATCCCGGCATGATGATGATGCAGCCTGCCGTGCAAGCGGGGTTGCAAGCGGCGGGATCGCTCGGCGGCGAGAGTCAGGAGAACGGGGTGTCGTCGGCGATGGAGAAGA